>JBEKSH010000519.1:0-3442 GCA_049517235.1 Roseiarcus sp.
TTGCGTCTCTCCGGCCATGCGCCTTCTGACCAAGAATAAGAGCCTCGCGCCAAGCTCCTCTGGCTCAAGCGCGAGCAACGCGTGCACGTCGGGAATCTCTTTGGGCAATTCAATCATGGACGAATCCTACCCCAAACAAAGCGCATGATAATGAGCATTATCATGCGCTTTCGAGGCGGCAACGGCAAAGGCAAGGATTTGAGCCGCAGCCGCGGGTGGGACAATGCCACCTTGGTGACACTAAGTTAGACGGGCAACGGTTTGGCGTCGGGTTTGTGCAGACCCGCGCCGAAGAGCGCCAAAATTCGATTCTGAAGTGGGGCAACGAGGTCTTGTGGAGTGTCCCACGGGATCGTGTTGTATTGCCTCACGTCAAAGTGCAAGTCTTTCAATTCGTTACTCTTGCACGTGAAGAGCACTCTTCTGCCAAGACCGTGTGCGAATCCCGCCTCGTAATAGACGCCTGCCCGATGCTTCGTAAAATCCGCGACCATAAACGCTGACCTACGAATCTCAGCGATAATTTGATCGTCAATTTTTTCATCGTGGTCTTTTCGATCAATGCGCAACGGCGCATAGCCTGCGCCTGTGATTGCTTCAAAAAAACCCTTGTCGTAAAGTTCGGTCATGGTCTTATCAAACGCCATGGCCACGAACACTTGCGAAGAAGCGACACGTCCAACAACCATCTCGTCATAAAGCACATGACCTTTCACGACTAATTTATATTGCGTTCCGGTTTGAGGGCGCTCCAGCGCTTCCAATTCAACGAGGTAAATTGCCAGCGCAACGGCGTCCTCATTGGAATGGCACCAGCTCGCCACTCGAAGCTTCGCGTCGTGTGCCTCAAATCTACCCATTAGCTTGCCTCCCAACATCTTTATGACTCTGCCGAGATACAGCTCGGCACGCTTTCTCGTGGTTGGGCGGGGATACGCTCTAATAAAATCTATCGTCGACGCTTCTACCTTCGGAACGCCTCCCAATTGCGTTTGCCCATACACCCAAGACGCAAGATCAAAGGCGATCGAGTCATACCCCTGGAGGGCGCGGGTCGCCTGCGTGGTTATTTGAAAGCTGCCGCAATTCGGACACCCTACTTCAAGCGTCATGGTTGTCGGAGCTGGAATGTTGGCGCTGTTTTCTCGACAAAGAGGGCACTGCATACGAGAATTCTCCGGACTTCTGCGGGGGCTACAGCTTTCATCCCCGGGAGGCACCGCCGCCCTCATTAGATCGTGCAGAGATAGCCGATAATCGTGCGGTAATTCTGGAACAGATTTTCGGAACAAGAAAGGGCAATTCCATCAATGGACTAGGCTTGTTCCGAATGTCTTGAGTTTTGCAACGGTGTCGAATGTTCGCAGTCACTCGAAAGCGCGCCACTTCGACAAGATATCGCCGCCTTCCTGTTCGTGGCGCGTGGCGATCAGGCCGTAGTCGCCCGGGTCCTGTTTGCCGGCCCCCTCGCCGGAGCGGTAGCAGACGGTGACGCCGAACGCGCCGGGCTCGATATCGGTCTTGCCGGGATTGTGGCCATACTGGCAGGCGATGATTTCGCCGGTCAATTTGTCGAGCCGGTAAACGAGGCTGAGGTTGATTTGCGGCGCGGCGAGAAATTCGTAATTCGAGGCGCCGGCCGGCGCGGCTTCACCGGCTCGACGGAAGTCGGCAAATTGCTGATGCGGCAGGCCGCCTCGACGGTCAAGAAAGTCGGCCTGGAGCTCGGCGGCAATGCGCCGTTCATCGTTTTCGACGACGCCGACGTCGACGCCGCGGTCGAGGGCGCCGTGGAAAAGGTCGAGGCGCACGTCGCCGACGCGCTGCGCGCGGGCTCGCCGGCCGCAGCGCACCGCGGAGGCGACGCAGGCGGTCGAGGCGGCCCAGCGCGCGTTTGGCGCGTGGTCGCGCAAGACCGCCAAGGAGCGCGCCGCCGTCCTGCGCCGCTGGTTCGCAAACGAGCCGTAGGACAGGCTCGGCGATGTCCGATAGCGTCTTTGCGCCGGAGCGAGGCATGGTCCTACGCGAGCGCCGGGCGCGCCATCCTGGCGCTGTCCGCGGGCAACGATGCGCAGCGCGCCGTCTACGCGAGCTTCTGCCCAGCTACTGCTTTGCCGGAGCTTCGGGCGTCGGCGTTGTCGTTGCGGGAGCTGCTGGCGTCGTCGCAGGCGCGCTTGTCGCCGCCGGGGAAGGAGGCGCCTCGGCTATCTTGCGCGGCCACATCGCAACCACCGCAATCACCACCACGATCACGGCGGCGATCAAATACCAGACGCGCTGCTCTCTAAAGACGTTCATTGCAACCTCCCGAATCTTGCTCTTTCCCCGTGCAACGAGAGGCGGGGCGGCGTAGGTTTATAGGTTGGAAGCCTTGACGCTGCCAGAGGCGCGACGGCTCCTTGACTCCGCCGCGCCTGTGAACAAAATGCGAACCTGGCGTGGTCGCGAGCCGAGATTGAATTGCTGGCGAAGCAGATGGCGGCGAAGCCGGCCGGCTTCCGCGTGAGCGCGCGCACGGCGCCGCTCGTCATCGAAGCTCTGGCCTATTTCGCCCGCGAGGGCATGGCCGATCGAGCCCTCGGCTATCGCGTCGACCTCTGGACAGCCGATCAGGCCTCAATCCTCGAGGCCGTTGCAACAGCGAACCATTTGAACGTCGGGCGCGCGGCTTACTTGGCGGCCGTTGAGACGTGGCCTAGCCAGCCCTTGACCTTGCGCAAGGCCGCATGGATTCTGGAGGCGTCCAAGCAGCGAAGCTGAACCGCGGGCGGGTGCGGCCAATCGGCTGCGATGAAGACGACGCGAAACTCAACGCCGCGCTAGGCAAGGTCGCGCGGCATAAGCCGCCGAAAGTCGCGCAAGCAAAGAAACCAACAAAGCCGCCGCCTTTGATCTTCGGGGAATGGGTGGTCAAATTTGAACGTGCTTCAAGTCCGATTAATTTTTCAATCGGCCAACAAAAATCAATCTTATGGGAGGACAGTAATGCCCAAGAAGACGCAGGACAAGCTAACACAGGCAGAAAAAATAGAAGATCTGCGAAAGGAAATAAAGGCGGCGAAGGCGGCAGTTAAGCGCCTTGGCGAGTCCCATCATGACCTCATGATCAAGCAGGCAACGATATCTAATCTTTTGTCAGAAGTTTCACTGGCGGTTAGGAATCTAGAAGACCGGTTTGCAAAGCCAGATCAATAGCGCGCTACCAGCATTTCATCTTTTGATGGGCCTAGCTAGCTAGAGTGGAGGCGCAACTGGCGCGCGCTGAAAGCCGAAGGATTGGCCTGCTTCCGCCTCTCCGCCATGGGACAGAAACCGAATTCTTTTGGGATAGAGGGCGAAGTTTTTGGAGTCCAAGCTATGGCGAAATGGCAGGTCGAGGCGTCACCTAACCCAAGTCACCCTGAAACCACGGGCGCCGTTGCCGAGACACACACCTTCATGA
>JBEKSH010000520.1:0-3441 GCA_049517235.1 Roseiarcus sp.
GCCGAAACTGAATTGCCCCTGCGCTGCTGTCGACGATATCCCAACCGTCGTGGCGCTGGTCGCGGCAGCTGTAGCTCCCGCGGTCGCACCAAAAGCGATAAATGTCTGCGGTTCCGAATAGACGTAGATCGTATCATTCGGCCGGACGAAGATATTGTTTGACGGCTCATAGACAAGCGCCCCGAAGGGCACCGTCGCCCGACGCCCGTCACGCTCCAGCATCACCCACGTATCAAACCCTTGTCCCTTCGGCCCCCCGGCGCGCGTAATGGCGTCAAGCAAATGCTCCCCGGCGGGGCTAGCCGGGAACCGTTCTGGACGATTGACCTCGCCCAGTACGCTGATCATGGAAGTCCGCTGGTCGACCATTGAAATGACAACTTGCGGTTCGATCGCGCGATTTTTGAGCGCATCGACCACTAATTGTTGAACTTCAACAGGAGTGCGCCCTTTCGCCTGGATAACCCCGGCGTAGGGAATCGAGATGTTTCCTTTGGCATCGACGGACTGGTTTGGAAGGGTAATGAAATTGCCGGGCCGCACGCTTGCCTCAGACGGAATGAAAAGTCCTCCGGCCGCAGCCTCAAAGATCGTCACACTAACTATGTCACCGATCCCGAACCGGATGTCTGCCGGCGGCCGGCGATCTGTAAACGCGCTGGATAGTCGCGGTGCATTCTGCGCCAAAATGTCGACAATTTTCGGGGTCAGTTTGACCAGTGCGTATGGGAGGCGATCCGGATCCGCCGCATGGCTCGCGGTGATGTCTGAACTTTGCGGGCCGCTCGCCGGCATCACCGAGCAGCCCGAAAAAAGGAATACACCACCCAAGGCGCATATTTGGGCTAGTTGCATTTGGGTTAATCGCAATACCGCCCCCATTAAACGCAACTCGAGCGTTTTGCTTAACTCGAATGGCGTAAATATGGCGTGAACGGCTATCACGGGATGGGTAGCAGCGGTACGTGAATCTGCGGTTTCCAGAGCGAAGCCGAATGGATTCACACGGAGCGTTGCTTCATTGCAACAAACGACGCGGTCGCCGCCGAAAGACCAGGAACAACCCGCCGGTTGTCATCAGCGAAAAGCTCGCGTGGCAGCTGACCCAGTTGCTCCACAAAGTTCGCGGCATTGGCAAGATTATCGGTGATCGCAGCCAGCGTGCCGGACCCGAACGGTTCAAGTCGGGACGCGATTTCGCCGCCAGGCTCGGCCTCACGCCGAGGCAAAACCCAAGCGGCGGCAAGCAGGCGCTCGGGGCCATCACCAAGCAGAGGGAACCGATACATCAGGAAACTGCTGGTGCTGGGGACGACCTCGCTGCTAAACGTCATGGGCAAGCGCAAAGTAAGCGATGTTCGCAGGCCGCGGCTTTCTTGGCGAGGTCGACGTAAGCGAACGGAAGAAGCTCGTTGATGCGACTGGCGAGATGACGATTTACGATCTTGGCGCCTAGGCTCAGGACTCATTGATTGAGGTAGAAGGCGACGGTGGCCGCGATGCAGATGCTTGAGAAGAAGGCATGGGCGCATCGATCGTAGCGGGTGGCGATGCGCCGCCAATCCTTGAGCTTGGCGAACATGTTCTCGATTTTGTGGCGCTGCTTGTAGAGCGTCTTGTCGTAGGGCAGCGGGACTTTGCGGCTTTTGGTGGAAGGAATGCAGGGCTCGCAGCCTCTCTTGTCGAGGGCGGCCCTGAACCAATTGCTGTCGTAGCCGCGATCGGCAAGAAGCGCTTTGGCCGGCGGCAGGGCGTCGAGGATCAGTCGCGCGCCCTTGTGATCGCTCATCTGGCCCTCGCTGAGCAGCAGGACGAGAGGCTTGCCGTCGCCGTCGCAGACGGCGTGGAGTTTCGAGTTCAGGCCGCCTTTCGTGCGCCCGATACGCCGGGGAACATGCCCTTTTTTAGGAGGCTCGCCGCCGTGCGATGCGCCTTCAGATGGGTGGCGTCGATCATGATCCGCTCCGGCTTGGGGCCTTGGCCGGCGAGAGCGGCGAATATCCTGTCGAACACGCCGAGCCGGCTCCACCGAATGAAGCGGTTGTAGAGCGTCTTGTGCGGCCCATAATCCCGCGGCGCATCCTTCCATTGAAGCCCGTTGCGGATCACATAGACGATGCCGCTGACAACCCGTCGATCGTCGACCCGCGGAACGCCATGAGACAGCGGAAAATAAGGGGAAATCCGCGCCATCTGGCGCTCGCTCAACAGGAACGGTCGAATCATTCCAAGCCTCCTTCAACGGAGACTTTGAATCACGCATCAACCAACTTTAATAGGTCCTGACCCTAGCTCTGGCGCGCGCTGAGCCGCGTTGACCCGCGAACAAACCTAAGGCTTCGAACGCCGACGAAACAAAAAGGGAGGGCAGCCAGAATCAGCCCTTGACTGCAAAATCCCCATATCAAGCAATCATAAGGACTAGTCGGTAGAATCAGACGCTTCGAACCCTTTGAAAACAGCGCAAGCGACTGAAATGACTCACGGCGCGTCGGACTCTTCCGTTTGATTTTCACCACTAGATTGCGTACTGCGGCTCGTGTTGTTACTATCGCCGGGCAAGTGAAGCTGCGCGGGAGCCCTCGGGCAGAAATCGTACATGGGAAAAGCGAGATGCCGTTTCTTAGCGCGCCAAGACCTCTCAAGCCATACGCGCGTGCGCTGAGATTTGGATTCAAGTCCTTTGTGAGGTTGTACGGCTCCCATTATCCTCGGTATTGCACGGTCTGCGGCTATAAGGGCCGGTTTTTCTCCTATGGCTATCCGCTGGTGGCCGACGTGCTGTGTCCGGGCTGCTTGTCGCTGGAGCGGCATCGCGCGCTCGCGATCTATGACGAGCAGAATAATCTCTTCGCCGGAAAGGACATACTTCATTTTGCGCCCGAACCCGGCGTTAAGAAGCTCGTCCTCGGACGCTCGCCCAAGAGTTATCGAACCTGCGATCTCTACGCAAAGAACGTCGACCTGCGGATCAACGTAGAGGCGATCGATCTTCCGGATGCGTTGGTCGATCTCATCCTATGCTTGCACGTTCTGGAACACGTCGATGACAGGAAGGCCATGCCAGAGCTGCGACGCATCCTGCGCCCCTCGGGCACCGCGATCGTCATGGTGCCCGTTGAGGAGGGCCTCGACGAAACATACGAAAATCCAGACATTTTGTCGCGCGCTGACCGACTCCTGCACTTTGGGCAGGAAGATCACGTTCGCTACTACGGGCGAGATATCAGAGATCGTTTGCGAGCGGCGGGTTTCTCGGTTTCCGAATGGACCTCGCGTGAACCTGACGTAACGCGACATGGCCTGAAGCGCGGAGAAAAAATATTCATCTGCAAGAGAATCGAATGACGCTTCTCTATGACCTCGCATTGGCGAGAAACAAACCGCCCGCCAGCCAACTTCGGCACCCCGTCTAACGTGACGCATGCGATTGAGAGATTT
>JBEKSH010000521.1:0-3438 GCA_049517235.1 Roseiarcus sp.
CGCGCGTGCCTCGTTTCGCGCCGTGGTGCGGCACGCAGCTTACCGCGGGCTGGCATCGTCGCTTCCGCGCCGTTGCCGTGGTGTATGGCCACCTGCATATCCGACGCCGCTTCGAACAGGAAGGCGTGCAGTTCCATGAGGTGTCGTTGGGCTATCCGGAGCAGTGGGATCAAAGCAAGACGATAGATTCTTATTTGCGCGTCATTCTTTGAATTGCCGGATGTTGGCGCCGCCTTCGTCCGCCTCGCTGCGATCCGGGTCCTGCGCAGACGCTTGACCAGCCCACGCCTTTGTTCATGAATCGCTTCTTCTTGGATCAGCTCCAAGTAGCCGGCTTCGGATCGGCACAGCAAAGGCGCCGACGTGCACAGCAGATCGACCGACGGCCAACCGCGCGCCGCGGAGCGCGATTTCGAAAATCCGGCGCCGATCCGCAACTGGATGGATCGCCGACTGGATTTTCCGCGGTCGGCTCCACTGCGCAAGTCCTACGTGGTCGCGTCCTCGTATCGTTGCGGCAGCACGTTCTTTTGCTCGGAGCTATGGCGGACGGGCGTCCTCGGCGCTCCGGGCGAGTATCTGAATATCGGCGAGGGCAGGATGCTGCGGGATGTGATGGCGAATCGGCTGCAAGCCGCCTCGCCGGAAGATTATTTCGCAAAGCTGCTCGCTTGCCGCACCTCCAGGAACGGCTTGTTTGGAATGAAGGCGCATTTCCATCACTTCGAGGCGGCGCTGAACTGGTGCCCGTCGATGCTCGATCTGTTGTCGCCGGTGACGTATATCTACCTCAATCGTCGAGACAAGCTGGCTCAGGCGGTCTCGATGGCGAGGGCGATGCAAACCGATGCGTGGACGTCAATGGACGGCGCCGTGGAAATGGCTTTGCGATATGATGAAGATTTGATCATTCAATGCCTTGAAGATATCCGGCGACAGAGGCTCGGCTGGCTGCGCTGGTTTGAGATCAATAACATTGCCCCGTTCGTCGTGAACTATGAGGACCTGGTCGCCGACAAGGCGAAGGTGATTCGCAGCGTCGTCGAACTGCTCGGCGTTCAGAACGATGAGCCCGAGGAGATTCGTCCCCCGATCGCCGAGAGACAGGGCGACGAGACGAATATCGCCTGGGCCGCCCGCTTTCGGCGTGAGCATGACCTGCCTCCCATTGCCTCCATCGGTTGATATTGCGGCGCGACGCCTCGTAGTCGTCGCGAAGGACAAGCGCCTTTCTCCTACGGCGAGCGTCCGTCGGCGGCCAGGCTTGACGCGGCTCGGCTTGCGGCTTCAGCCGACGACGAAACTCCGACGAGCCATGCCGTCATCCCCGCGCGCCCGAGCCGGCGGGCGCCATGTCGGGTCGCTCACTGCGGGTCGATCGTCTCGACATCCGGCATGTGCGTCTTGTGCTGTGAATCGAATTCGGCGATTTCCGAGACCAGCTTGTCGTGGATGAGGGCGCCGAGTGTGGCGATCGTCGGCTTTGCGAACAATTCGCGCGGTTCGAGCGTGATCTGGTATTTCTCGCGAATTCTCGGCAGGAGCTGGAGCGCAAGCAGCGAATGGCCGCCAAGCTCGAAGAAATTGTCGTCGAGGCCAATCGGCGCAATCATCAGCAACTCGGTCCACAACGCCACCAACGCCGTCTCCAGCTCGGTCGTTGGAGCCCGATAGGCCTGAGCGAGCGCTGGCCGCGGATAGCGCTTCGCCTTTGGCTTGGGCGCCGGCGTCTGCGCCCCTGCGGCGCCGGCCGCCGCTCGCGATCCCACCTGCGCCTGACGCTGCGGACTCGCCGCCCTGACGATCACCTGGGGGTGCCTCGCCGCCAGCGCCTCGCTGAAAGCGCGGACTCCGTCCGCCGTGCTCAGACCGATCCTGAGCTGGCGCGGTTTGGTCTGGCCGGGAGCCGCCCGAAGGGTGTTCACCGCCATCCCGACTTCTCGCCAGTTGTCCCAATTGATCGAGATCGTCGGCCACTTCGCTCTACTCGAACCCCCGATCGCATACGAATCGAGATACGCGTTTGCGGCGGTGTAATCGGCTTGTCCGACGCGCCCCCATACCGCGCTGGTCGAAGAGAACAACGCGAGAAAATCCAGCATGCGGTCGGCGAATACCTGTTCGAGCGCCGCGAGTCCCAGAATCTTGGCGTGGAGCACCTCGTCCACTTCCTGCGGCGTCTTCAGCCCGATCGGCGTATTGCCGGACACGCCGGCCGCGTGAATCACGCCGTTAATGTCGCCGAACCTGTCGTAAGCGTCGCGCGCCACGGCTTGCATTTGCGCCAGATCGCACACGTCCGCCGCGCCCACCATCACCCGCCCCCCGGCGCCTTCGATTCGCTCGACGCCGCGGATCATGCGAACCATGCGACTCTCGTCCTCAGCCGTCGCCAGGATGCGGCTCCACTCCTCGCGCGCCGGAAGCGGCGTTCGGCTGATCAGGACAAGTCCAGCCCGGTATCGCGCCGCCAAATGCTCGGCGACAGCGAGGCCGAGATCTCCCAGGCCCCCGGTGATCAGATAAACGCCGTTCTCGCGCAGCACCGCCTGCCGGTTCTTCAACAGGAACGGCGGAATCGGCTCGACCGTCCGCGCCCAGCGGATGGCGCCGCGATATGCGGTTATGACGCTCGCGGACGGCTCCGCAATGTCGGCGGCGAGTTGCCGCGCCAGCGCGTCGACGTCCGCCGCCGATCCTACGTCGACGATGCGGCAGCGCAGCCCGGGATATTCGTGCATGCCCGCCAGGCACGGACCGATCGGGAGCGCCATCATCGGGTCTATCGTCTCGGTCCCGGTGATCGCCTGAGCGTCGCGCGTGACGATGGTCAGGCTGATGTTCTTGGCGTCCGCATGTCGCATCAGCGAACGGATGAGCACGATCGGAGCGTTGACCTTGTCGTCGACTTCCCGGCGGTATTCCGACGCGACCGCTTCGGCGGCGCGTGGGCGCGACGGATCGCAGAAATAGACGACCCGAAGCCGTTGCTTGGCCCCCAGCCCCTTGACGGCCGCGGCGCACAGCTCGTTGAGGTCAGCCTCGCGAATGGGGGCGAGCGAGAAGCGGCGCTCGCCGAGCTGCTCGAAATCGCCGCCCTTCTCGACGACCGTCACATTGCCGCCGCGGTCGCTCAACGCGTCCGCGAAGCGCTCGTCCAGAGCCTCCTTGGCGACGAAAACCAGCCAGCTCGGCCGCCGCCGGTCCAAATCCTCGTCCACGGAATATTGCACCCGCTTCCAGGACACCGTCTCCATCAGGTAATTTGATTCCGAGGGGGTCGACTGCTCGCCAATGACCGCGCTGCCCGGACCGACGCCGCCCGCGTTGGCTGGAACCGCCGCCGGCTGGTCCTGATCGATCGCCCAGTATCTTTGCCGCGCGAACGGATAGGTCGGCAACGGTCGCTTGAGGCGCCGCTCCCCTTCGTAACGGCGG
>JBEKSH010000522.1:0-3432 GCA_049517235.1 Roseiarcus sp.
AACCACCGCAAAAACATGCGCGGCATGATCAGCGCCGCCTGCCGCGCCATCGCTACATCAACCGCGCTGACCAGAAAGACCGTCTATGCACCGCCTGTCGGGGCGATTGGTTGATAGGCGGGCAATGATTGGCTTGATTGCGGCTAGGCTCAGCTGACTCCTGCGTCAGATGACGATCGATCTCCGCTTTCAGCATTCGCTCAGCTTGGCGAGCCGCTCCAGCAGCGAGCAGGGCATTACACATTACAATGAGTGTCTAAATACGGTATAAACGGGGATTATCACAAAGCGCAGCAGCGGGACGACGATGTTAAAACCCATGATAAAAGCATTGCGGGCAGCTCAGGGCCGACCGGGCGGCGCCGCGATTTTGGATATTTTGCGCGAAGAGCCGGTCAAGCAAAGCTTGCTTACTGCAGCCGCTAGCGGCTTGCCGCCTATATCCGTCGTCAGCGACGTCCTTGACCAGCGGTTCCCAGGCCTCTTGGCATCGTCATCTGCCCGTCAGTTTGTGGGCATTTGCATCGCAGGACTCATGGCTGAGGAAGGCTATGAAGTCGCACCGAGTCGGGCGCGGTTACACGGTGCCGGCCCTTTCAAAACAGGAGCGTGCTATCGGCCGGCCCATGAGCGAGCCACGGATCGCGACGACGCGGTTGAGCGCATGATTGCGGCGCTTACCCCCTCCCAAGCGCGCCGCGCGCTCGCATCCCTCCAGACCAACTTTCCCGAGCTTTTTCAGGGTTAACCGGGCGTATTCCCCGGATGCCGATTGCGCTCGCGTCAAGGAAGGCGCCCCGCCTGGGAAACGCTATTTCGTGAAAAAGTTTGACTCAGACTAATTGCAACGTGACAAGCAGTGATTCTACACTTATTACGACTGATTTTTAAACGGAGCTTAAACATGACTATTTTCGACAATGGCGAAAGCCGAGAGCTCGCGGCACAGGTCCGCGAGGAAATCGCAAACGAAGTGCCGAGGATCGATCCGAGGGAATCGAAGAAGAGGTGCGCGAGGAATACGAGGCGGAAATCAAAGAGGAACTTGAGGACAAAATCAAGGACCTCGAAACTGATTTGCGCGAGGAATACGAGGTGGAAATTAAGGCAGCAATCCAGCAAAAACTCGCTGTCGAAATTCAAGAGGCCCTTGCGGAAGAATTCGAAGAGCGCATGAGAGAAGCGCTCGCGAGCATTTGATGACGATCCCGCCGTGCAAGCCCGCGCGGCGGGGATTTCAAAATATGAGGCGAATTCATCAGGTCCGTCGTCGGCTCGATGAAGACGGCGAGTTGTTGGCCGGGCAACAATGTGTTTCGGCGTGCAACTTTGACCCCCTGAGGTGGGGGATCGGCGTCCAAGATTGACCCCCTTGATACTGCTAACGAAACGTGAGCCAGCATGACTACCCGTTGGCGATGGCCGGGTCCGCAACGGACGACTTATTTTGGCGGGTCCATCTCGCGGATGGCGAATTGTGCCATGTCCCGCAGCAGGGCAAGCCCAGCATCGTCCAAGTGGCGCGGTTTGGTGTCGAGGATGCTTAGCGTGCCGACGCAGCAGCCGTTGCTCAGGATCAGCGGATGGCCGGCATAGAAGCGAACCCCGGGAGGACCGGTAACATAGGGGTTGTCCGCAAATCGTTCATCCAAAAGAGCATTGCTGACAACCAAGGGTCGGCGGTCGAATATGGCGTGGCTGCAGAATGAGTCGTCTCGCGCTACCTCGCGAATCTCTAGCCCCGAACATGATTTGAACCACTCGCGATCTCGCTCCATGAGGGCGATTAGCGCGATCGGAACGTCGAACAGCGCCACAACAAGGCGAGTGACCCGATCGAAGCGCTCTTCCGGCGGCGTTTCCCACAGCCCAAGCGCGCGAAGTCCTGCAAGACGACGGTCCTCGTCGTTGGGCTTTGGCGCCCGGACCCAGCGGCACGCTGCGCGCATGACCCAAGCTCTGATCCGCGTCCTCGCGTAGGTCGGAGAATAGGGCTCGATAAGAATATCCGTGAACGCGCCGTTGACGGTGCGGGCACGTTGCTCGCTTGCGGTCACCAGCACGATTGGCAGCTCGTCGCCTAGGCCAGGGAGCCGGCGGATCGCGCGAGACGCCTCGCCGACGCGATCGTCCGCGCTATCCTCGAGCAGCACTAGGGTCGGCTTCTCTCGCTCGGTCATCGCCGGGGCTTCCGCAAGACTCGACTCTACAAGATGCACGTCATCGGCGCGCAGCAGGTCAGAGAGCTCGGTCAACTTCGACGAAGTCGCCATGGCCAGGAGTACGGATCGGCCGACAAGGGCCGACGCTAGAGGTGCTTGAGCCGGGAACCCGGACTTCGCGGCTGGCACGAAGGTTCTTGCCAAAAGCTTCACCTCGTGTCCCTCCGCCGCGGCGAAGACATGAGGGCCTCGCGCATGCGAAATCTCCGAGCGCAATGAGAAGACGAAATCGTCGATCGCTGCGTCGGTGCGAATCGGATCGTGATGGGTGAGCGCCAGCTGTTCCACCCCAGAAACTCGCGCCACGGCCAACGCGTATTCGACCGTGCTATGGCCCCAGTCGACCTTATGTGGGTATTCGCTCGCGAGGTACTGCGCGTCGTGGACGACCAAATCGGCGCCAGCGAGGAACTCGGCGTGGCGGCGGCGGTCTTCGCCGGCCCGAACCGGCGGCGATCGCGCGCGAATGCGGTTCGTGATCGCACGCATACACGACAGCCACTCCGTCTGCCTCGAGACGGTAACCCAACGTCAGTGCCGGATGATTGAGGTAGCGCGACGTGACCTCGATGTCCCCAACGCTCAGCCGCCCCTCGACGAGCTCATGGTAGCGAATGGTGGCACCAAGCTGCTCGAGGGTGATCGGAAAGTAGGTGTATTGCATCTGGCCCGCGAGGGTCTCGCGCAAGCTCTGGCCGAAGCTACGCGGCGCATAGATGTCCCAGACGCTGCCGGGGACCCTGAAAGGCGCAAAGAAGGGAATGCCCTGGATGTGATCCCAATGCATGTGGCTAATGAGGACATGGCCACGCCGCGGCCCGCCGCGCTCCATCAGCTCCTGCCCGAGAACGGCGGCTCCGGTGCCCATGTCGAGAACAACGAGCGTCCCCGAGCTTGATCGGACCTCGACGCATGACGTGTTCCCGCCGTACCGAAGCGTATGCGGGCCCGGTGTCGCTATCGACCCCCGCGTGCCGAAGAAGCGTACGAGCATCGTACTCTCCTCTCCGCTCGCCAAAACTCTGGTCTCGGTTCACGAAGAGAAGCCTAATCTCTTTTGGTTGACTTGCAAATATTGGCGCTCGGAAACAGCAATTCTAAATTGCGTTGAATCGTGGGATTCCCACCGGGCTTGAAACATGATTCAAGCTTGTATGCTGATTCTGCACGAGCTTTTGGATGGATTGAGAGCGGCCTGCGGTGCCTTTCC
>JBEKSH010000523.1:0-3418 GCA_049517235.1 Roseiarcus sp.
TCTTCGTCATCGCCTGTCGCGTATATGTGCCGCCCGAACGCAGTGCGGTTGAGAATATACCAGAACAGGACGAAGAGCAGGATCATGGCGATCGAGCCGTAGGTCGGCCGGGCCCCGAATACATCGAACGGAGTTCCCAGCCACTGGAGAAGCGGCGCTGCCGCTTCAACGTCTTGCGAGCGGATTGTCTTGCTCTCCGAGAAATAGAGATCCATCGAGAGGTAAATGCTCCAGGTGCCGAGCGTAACGATGAAAGGCGGTAGTCGGAACAACGCCACCAATATTCCGTTGATCCCTCCGGCGACTGTCCCGGCGACAAGCCCGCAGGCCATCGCCAGGTAGACCGGCATGCCGAAATCGACCGCGAACCGTCCCATTATCACCGATGAGATAACCATGATGGCGCCGACCGACAGGTCGATGCCGGCCGTGAGCACGATCACCGTCTGGCCGACGCCGATCGTTCCAATGATCGTCACCTGCTGAAGAATAAGAGAAAAATTGTAAGGGTCGTAGAAGCGGCCGCCGGCCACCAGGCTGAAACCGGCGATGCCCAGCATCAGCACCAGACCAGGTATCATCGTCGGATGGGCGCGGAGGAAATGCTGGCCTCGCTGGACCAGCGACCGCCGTTCCTCGTCGAACACCACTGGTGTCTCGCCGGCTGCCGCCGGTCGGGTCTCGCTGCTCTGATTGGTCGTTTCGATGGTGCTGTTCATCCTTGACCTCGGAGAATCAAGAGCGCGTCGAACCTTAAAGATACCGCAGCGCTGGAATTACCGGGAGAGCGACAGCGTGTCTCGAGATGGACGCTCAAAGCCACAGTGAAGGACGGTCGACGCCACGGTCAAGACTGCGAGGCGAAGAGCCGCACCAAACACGCGTCCGGCGATGAGAGGAAAATATTGAGAGAGCGGTCCATCGACCGCTCTCTCTTCAGCTTTGCTCAAGACGGAAAGGGGCTGCCCATCAACCCCAGCAGAGCTTGAGGCCATCGGCGGTATTGGTCGACTCGATCCCCGCCACCGGCTTATCGGTAATGAGCTTGACGCCGGTGCTGAAGAACTTCAGGCCCGGCGACGGCTCGGGCTTCTTGCCGCTCTTGGCGAATTCCACGACCGCCTCGACACCCTTGGAGGCCATCAGCAGCGGGAACTGCATCGAAGTCGCCCCGATGACGCCGGCTGCGACATTCTTGACTCCCGGGCAACCGCCATCGACCGACACGATCAGGATATGGCCATCGGCCTTGCCGGCAGCCTTGATCGCCTCATAGGCGCCAGCCGCCGACGGCTCGTTGATCGTATAGAGAACGTTGATGTTCGGGTCCTTCTGGAGAAGATTCTCCATCGCGGTGCGTGACGGCTCCACTTGGCCGTTGCCGAGGCCATGGCCGGAAATCCGCGGATCGGTTTCGTTGCCGACAACGGTGGGGTCCTTGCTATCGATGCCGAAGCCCGTCAAGAAGCCTTTGTCGCGGGCGACGTCGACCGTGGAATGATTGATGTTCTCGTCGATGAGGGCGATATGGGCGTCCTTCGCCTTGTCGCCGAGTGTGGCTTTCGCCCATTTGCCGATCAGGACGCCGGCTTCGAAGTTGTCGGTGCCGAAGGTGGCGTCAGCCGCGTCGATCGGGTCGAGCGCCGTGTCGAGCGCGATCACTAAGACGCCTTTGGCGCGCGCCGCCTTAACCGGCGCCACCATGGCTTTTGTGTCGGACGGCGTGAGCAGGATGCCCTTGGCGCCGGCGGCGACCAGATTCTCAACCGCTTCCACCTGGCCCTCGTTGTCGGCGGCGTTCTTACCGGCAAAGGCGCGCAGCTCGGCGCCGAGTTCCTTAGCCTTCGCCGTGGCGCCTTCCTTCATCTTAGTGAAGAATGGGTTGGTCACATCCTTGGTGATCAGGCCAATAATGATCGCATCGGCGGCGTAGACCGGCGCGCTCATCAACGCGATCGAAAGCGCCGCGACAGCGGCGGTAGACAAAATTCCGAACTTCCTGGACACTGGCTTCCTCCCGAAAAAAATGCGCATTTGCTGCGGCGGCTGCGCTTTGCGCAGAACCCATAGCGATCCGTCGAAATTGACTCCCTACAAGTCAATCGCGCGCCGTCGCAGTCTGATAAGCGCAAAATTCGCGGGCGAAGTCAATGGATAAATCAAATGGCCTGAATTATTATTGACAGGCCGGCCGCCTCCGCCCATGGTCGGCGCAGCGAGAATCGCCGACATGCCGGCGCCACGAGGGCGAACCCCGCCTTTTTGCGCGCGGCCATTGAGGCGGCAACAACAAGGGCGCCGCGATGCCGCCGGAGCAAGAGGAGAGGCTTGAGCCGCCCGCGGCGGCGGCGATCGCCAGCGGCGCCGATCAGGCCGGCGTGCGCCTTTACAACGAGCGCCTGATCCTCTCGCTCGTGCGCCGCTCCCGTCAGCTCTCCAAAATCGAGGTGGCGCGGCTGACCGGCCTTTCCGTGCAAACCGCATCGGCAACTATGAACCGGCTGCAGTTGGACGGCCTGTTGCGTCGCGAGGCGCCCCAACGCGGGCGCGTCGGCCAGCCGACCGTTCCCCTCTCGCTCGATCCCGAGGGCGCGTTTTCGCTTGGCCTGAAAATCGGACGGCGAAGTTGCGAACTCGTGCTCGTCGATTTCGAGGGGCGGATACGCCGGCGCGCTCAGGAGACCTTCGCCTATCCGACGCCCCGGATCATTCTCGATTTTGCGTCGCGCACGCTGCCGTCGTTCACGCAGACGCTGTCGCCGAGGCAACTTCGTCGCGTGGCCGGACTAGGGGTCGCGGCGCCCTTTCAATTGTGGAACTGGGGCGCGGAGATCGGCGCCCCGCCGGGCGCGATGGATATATGGCGAACCATCGAAATCGAGCGGGAAGTCGCGCGCCTGTGCCCGTTTCCGGTGACCCTTTGCAATGACGCGACCTCGGCTTGTGCGGCGGAGTTCTTCTTTGGCCAGGCGTGGCGCCATCGCGACTTTCTTTATTTCTTTCTTGGATCGTTTGTCGGCGGGGGTCTCGTCATCGGCGGCGCTTTGTTTCCGGGCCGCACGGGAAACGCCGGCGCGCTCGGTTCTATGCCGGTCATGGCGCTGGGCCAGACGGGCGAGCCCCCTTCGCAGTTGATCGCCTGCGCGTCGATCTATCGGCTTGAGCGACGGGTCGAGGCGGCGGGGCTCGACCCATCTTCGATCTGGCGAACGCCCACTTGCTGGAGCGATTTTGGATATCATCTCGACGCCTGGATCGAGGAAGCTTCGCACGCCCTCGCCTACGCCTGCGTCGCCGCCCTCTCCGTCATCGATTTCGCGGCCATCGTCATCGACGGCGCGATGCCGACCAGCGTGCGTGACCGCTTGACGGCGCGCGTCGCCGAGCGGGTCGAGGCGCTCGACCGACGCGGCCTTTC
>JBEKSH010000524.1:0-3413 GCA_049517235.1 Roseiarcus sp.
GCTCCTCCAGCACGGCGGTCGTCGGGTTGGTGATGCGGGTGTAGATATTGCCGAAGGCCTGCAGGCCGAACAGCGAAGCGGCATGGTCGACGTCGTCGAACACGAAGGCGGTCGTCTGATAGATCGGCGTCGCCCTGGCTCCGGTCGTCGGATCGGGCCGCGCGCCCGCGTGAATCGATAAAGTCGAAAATCCCGGCTCCTGGTCGCTCATCGCGTCCTCCCTCACGTTGAAGGCGGGCATGGTCGCAGATTGGGCCGAATGGGGGAAGACGGAGTCTGGGATGTCGCCGCGGCGCGCCCGCGGGCTGATCCCGCTTGACCCGGCTCGGCCAGCGCCGCAACATCGCCGCATGTCGCGACCCGCCGAATCTTTCGAAATCACGGCCGATATTCTGTTGCGGGCCTATTCGATCGGCCTGTTTCCGATGGCCGAGAGCAGCGATTCCTCGACCCTTTTCTGGGTCGATCCCAAAGAGCGGGGCGTCTTTCCGCTCGATGGCCTGATCATCTCGAAGAGCCTCGCCAAAACCCTCCGCGCCGATCGATTCGAGGTCCGCGCCGACGCGAACTTCGACGCGGTCGTCGCCGCCTGCGCGAACCGTGAAAAGACCTGGATCAATGCGGAAATTCGCCGCCTCTATCGCGAGCTTTTCGAAGCGGGGCGCGCGCATTCGGTCGAGGTTTTGGAAGACGGCGCCCTGGTGGGCGGTCTCTATGGCGTGTCGCTCGGCGCCGCATTTTTCGGGGAGAGCATGTTCCACCTGGCGCGCGACGCCTCGAAGGTCGCGCTGGCCCATCTGGTCGCGCGCTTGCGCCTTGGCGGCTACCGTCTGCTGGACACGCAATTCGTCACCCCGCATCTGGCGAGCCTCGGGGCCATCGAGGTCAGCAGGAGCGTCTACTTGCAAATGCTTGGCCGGGCGCTCAGCATTGAGGCCGATTTCAACGCTTGGCCGATTGCGAGGCCGATGCGCGGCAGGGAGGCGCTGGCCCATTTGGCGCGATGATCGACGGGCGGGCAGGCCTGTTGCGCGACGACGGTATGGCTCTTGCTAGTCTTCGATTGGCCTCTGGCCGCCTTTGGGGAATAAGCGATGTCGGCGCCGCGCTTCTTTGACGAAATGGGCCTCGAAAAGAACGAGGTGCGCCCGCTTTATCGCCACATCGCGCGTTGGCTCGAGGAAACGCCGGCCGACGTGCTGGCGGCGCGCCGGGCGCAGGCCGAATACATGTTTCGCCGTATCGGCATCACTTTCGGCGTCTATGGCGACAAGGACGCCGCCGAGCGGCTCATTCCCTTCGACATCATTCCGCGTCTGATTTCCCGCGCCGAATGGAGCCGGCTGGAGGCCGGCATCATTCAGCGCGTCAACGCGCTCAATCTGTTCCTGCGCGACGTCTATGGGCCGGGCGCGATCCTCAAAGAGGGCCTGATTCCGCCCGAACTCATCCTGCGCAATCCCTATTACCGGCCCGAAATGATCGGCCGGCGGGCGCCCCACGACATCTGGATTCACATCGCGGGCATCGATATCGTGCGGGTCGACGGCGATGCGTTTTACGTGCTGGAAGACAATGCGCGAACGCCCTCCGGCGTCTCCTACATGCTGGAAAATCGCGAAGTGACGATGCGCCTGATGCCGGACCTGTTCGCCAAGCATCGCGTCGCGCCGGTCGACAATTATCCCGACGCGCTGCTGTCCTGCCTGCGCTCGGTGGCGCCGCGCGTCGGCTACGAGGAAGCGGTGATCGTGCTTCTCACCCCCGGGCCGTTCAATTCCGCCTATTACGAACATTCCTTTCTGGCCGACAAGCTCGGCGTCGAGCTCGTCGAGGGTCGCGATCTGTTCGTCTCCGAAGAGGTCGTCTACATGCGCACCACACGGGGTCCGCAACGCGTCGACGTCATCTATCGGCGGGTCGACGACGATTTTCTCGATCCTCTGGTGTTCAATCCGGCTTCGGTGCTCGGCGTTCCCGGCCTGATGGGCGCCTATTTGGCAGGCAATGTGACTATTGCCAATGCAGTGGGCACCGGCGTCGCCGACGACAAGGCGATCTACAGCTATGTGCCGGAGATCATACAATTTTATCTCGACGAGGAGCCGCTTCTGCCGAATGTGCCGACATTCCGCTGCCGCGAACCGGCGGCGCTTTCCCATGTGCTCGAAAATCTGAACGCCTTGGTGGTCAAGGAGGTCAACGGTTCGGGGGGCTACGGGATGCTGGTCGGCCCGCACGCCAGCGCCGCGCAGCGCGAAATCTTCGCCGCCAAGCTGAAGGCCGATCCGGCTAATTTCATCGCCCAGCCGACATTGGCGCTGTCGACTTGCCCCGCTTCGTTCGATAGCGGCGTTTCGCCGCGTCATGTCGATTTGCGTCCCTTCGCGCTGTCGGGCGCCAATGGCGTCAAGATCGTGCCGGGCGGGCTGACCCGCGTGGCGCTGACGGAAGGGTCCTTGGTGGTCAATTCCAGCCAGGGCGGCGGCACCAAGGACACCTGGGTCGTCGACGAGGACGCCAGCATCGGCGGAGGCGCCTGACCCATGTTGGCGCGCACCGCGGACAATTTGTTCTGGCTAGCCCGATCGATGGAGCGGGCCGATTTCACGGCGCGCACGATCGAGGCGACCTTGCGCCTCGAAGTCCTGCCGAAATCAGGCCCCGAGGACACCGCCGAATGGGAGGGCGCGCTAACATCGGTGGGCGCCCTCGACGCATTTCACGAAAGTCATGACGCGCTCGACGAGCCCGGCGCCGTCGAATTCCTCACCTTCGACCGCTCCAACCCGTCATCCATCTGCAATTGCCTGGAGAACGCCCGCGCCACCGGGCGGGCGGTGCGCACGGCTCTGACGGCGGAAACCTGGACCGCGATCAACGACGCGTGGCTGGAGCTCAAGCGCTTCGAAGCGCGCCGCCGCGGCGCCAAGGATTTCGATCGCGAATCCCTGGTCCGCTTCCTCGACTATGTGAAAAAAGCTTCGCTCGATTTCGACGGTTCCTGCTATCGCACGATGCTTCGCAACGACGCCTACTGGTTCAACCGCCTCGGGATTTTCGTCGAGCGCGCCGACAATACGGCGCGGCTTCTCGACGTGAAATATCACCTGCTGCTGCCGTCGGACGAAGAGGTCGGCGGATCGCTGGACTATTTTCAGTGGGTGGCGATCCTGCGCGCGGTTTCGGCGACCACGTCCTACCACTGGGTGTATCGCGACCGGGTGAAGCCGTGGCTCATCGCCGACCTGTTGATCCTCAAGTCGGCGATGCCGCGGTCCCTCATCTCATGCTATGAAAGCATCGACCGGGCGCTCGATTCCCTCGCGCGCGACGATGGCCGCAGCGGCGCTTCGCAGCGTCAGGCGCGCGCGATGCTGTCGCGCCTCGAGCGCGCGACGATGTCGGAAATA
>JBEKSH010000525.1:0-3410 GCA_049517235.1 Roseiarcus sp.
GTCGGTCGTATAGGTATGCGGCGCGCTCATGTAGCCCGGCCACCAGCGTATGAGCGTGAAGTAGAGACCCGGCGCGTTGACGTCGCCGGTCAGCGGGCACATGTCGACGCTGCGCTCGGGGTTGGCGGGGCTCGATTTCCACGCCAGGGCGTCCGGCAGTTTGATGATCGTCTGCCCCGGATCGATCGGACTGGCCGCCGCGCCCGACGGGCCAAACGGCAGCGCCGCCGGCAGCGACGTCAGCAGCACATCCCTCCGGGTCGCATTATTCGCCAAGAGCGCGCCTCGCCGGCCCGTGGTTTTGTCGACCAACGTATTTCGAAATCCCGGCTTCGTCAACGCAGCGGTCGGGTCACAGGACATGAGACGCAGTACCCGATCTCCCCGAGATCGCAGCCGCGGCGCCCCGTCTCGCTAAAGCCCGAGGCGGACCGAATTTTCTGTTTTAGAGAAACAATTTCTGGACATTCCCGCTTTTCCGTCGCATCCTCACCGGGCGCTTCGTCTTTGAGGGGCGCCCGACGGAGATCCGAGGAAAGGCGGAGCAAGAGAAATGGCGGGCGGGCCGGCGGGAAATTCCTGGAAATAGCCCATTTCCAAATTTTTTCGACGATAAGCGCTTGAAATCCCACGAATCCGCCAAACAAAAATTTGGAAAAAGCTTGGAAATCCAAATTTTTCGCAAACGTCAAGTCGTTGATATCGTTGATTCCCGCCAAATGGAATCTTTTTGAAAATTTGGAAATCCAAATTTCTGTAAAATCGCCTTCGGTCGCCGAAATCCGCCGGACCGCTCAATAGAGCCCGCCCGTCCCCGCGCCCACCGCCCTTTCGACCTCGGGCGAGACGCTGAGCACATGCGGCGAGTCGCCGCCGCCGCCGCCCTCCCCGGAGGCGTAGGAATCGGGCGGCGCGGTGCCCGGCTTGAAGGCTTCGAGGATCGAGCCGGCGCCGCTGGAGCGCATGCCGGAATGGACGTCGACCGAGATCAGCTTGATGCCGGGGGGCACGCGGAAGGGGGTGTCGGGCTGGTCTTTCAGCGCCATCTTCATGAAGTCGCGGAAAATCGGCGCGGTGTAGAGCGCGGCCTGCGCGGAATCGCCGAGCGAGCGCGGGTGGTCGTAGCCCATGAACACGCCGAACGCGAGATCGGGCGAGAAGCCGACGAACCACAGGTCCTTGGCCTCGTTGGTGGTGCCCGTCTTGCCGGCCAGGTGCTTGCCGACTTCCTTGATCGCGATGCCGGTGCCGCGCTGGATGACGCCTTCCATGATCGAGGTGATCTGATAGGCGGTGAGCGGATCGATCACCTGCTCGCGCTTGTCGATCAGTTTGGGCTCGTCCTGGTTGTCCCATTGCGCCGCGTCGCATCCCTGGCAGATGCGCTCGTCGTGCTTGTAGATCGTATGGCCCCAGCGGTCCTGGATGCGATCGATCAGCGTCGCCTTGATGCGCTTGCCGCCGTTGTCGAACATCGAATAGGCGGTCACCATGCGCAACACCGTCGTCTCGCCGGCGCCGAGCGACATCGCGAGGTAGGGCGGCAGGTTGTCGTAGATTCCGAAGCGCTTGGCGTATTCGGCGATCAGCGGCATGCCGACGTCGCGCGCCAGACGGACCGTCATCTGGTTGATCGAATGTTCGACGCCGAAGCGCAGCGTATGGGGACCGCCGGACTTGCCCTCGAAATTCTCGGGCCGCCAGATTTCGCCATTGCCGGTGTCGATCTCGATCGGCTCGTCGAGGATGATCGAGGACGGCGTGTAGCCGTTGTCGAGCGCGGTCGCATAGACCAGCGGCTTGAACGACGAGCCGGGCTGCCGCTGGGCCTGCGTCGCCCGGTTGAATTCCGACTGGTCGTAGGAGAAGCCGCCGACCATCGCGAAGACGCGGCCGGTGAACGGGTCCATCGCCACGCAGGCGCCCGACACTTCGGGAATCTGACGCAAGCGATATTCGCCTCCCCGCCCGGCGACCGGCTCGACATAGACGACATCGCCCGGCTTCACCAGCGCGCGCGGCTTCTTGCCGGTCCATTTCGCGCCGTCCGCGGTGATCGAACCCGTTTCGCGATCGGGTCCGACCGCGCCCGACTGGTCGCGCTCGGGTTGCAAGCCGATGCGCGCGGATATGTCGTTGGCGTCGAGGACCACCGCGAGGCGCCATGGCTTGACGTCGCCCAATTGGGGAATGTCGGCGAGCGCGACGCCCCAGTCCTGACCCAGGTCGACCGATTTGACCGTCCCATGCCAACCGTGCGCTTCGTCGTAGCGCACGAGGCCGTCGACCAGCGCCTTGCGGGCCATCAGCTGCAATTTGGGATCGAGCGTCGTGCGAACGGACAGGCCGCCTTCGTAAAGCTTCTGTTCGCCGTAGCGTTCGGACAATTCGCGGCGCACCTCCTCGGCGAAAAAGCCGGCGGCGATCGAATTGGGGGTCGGCGCCCGCGACTTGATGGTCAGCGGTTCGGATCGCGCCTTCTGCGCCTCCTCCGGCGTAATATAGCCGTCTTCGGCCATGCGGCCGATAACGTAGTTGCGCCGTTCGATGGCGCGATCGTGGTTGCGGAACGGATTGAGCGCGCTCGGCTCCTTGGGCAGCGCCGCGAGATAGGCGACCTCCGCGACGGTCAATTCGTGCACCGACTTGTCGAAATAATTCAGGGCGGCCGCCGCGACGCCATAATTGCTGAGGCCGAGATAGATTTCGTTCAGATACAGCTCAAGAATCTTTTCCTTCGAATAGGCCGATTCGATGCGCATGCTTAGCAGGATTTCGCGAATCTTGCGGTCGAACGTGCGCTCGTTGTTGAGCAGGAAGTTCTTGGCGACCTGCTGGGTGATCGTCGAGGCGCCCTGAACGTGTTTCGAGCCCTGCAGGAAAACATAAGCGGCGCGAATAATGCCCTCTGGATCGAAGCCGCTATGGACGTAAAAGTTCTTGTCCTCGGCGGAAATGAAGGCCTCCTTGACGAGCGGCGGAATGGCGGCCGAAGGCAGATAGAGACGGCGCTCGCGCGCATATTCGGCCAGCAGGCTGCCATCCCCGGCGTGGACTCTCGTCATGACCGGCGGCTCGTAATTCTGCAGCTGCGAGTAGTCGGGCAGATCCTGCTGATATTTCCATACGACCGCCGCGACGCCCGCCGCCAGGATGACGAAGACCATCGCGCAAGTCGCAAAGACAAAGCCGACAAAACGGGCGATCCGCCGCATGTTTCAACCAAATCCTGTCCGGAGCCGTTTACGGTTCGACGCCTGGGCTGCGCGAAACCCATAGGATAGAAGCGTCAGAGTATCAATTTGTGTCGCAAGCGCGGCGAATTTAGGCCGACCGTCCGACGCAACCGCCGATCGCCATCCCGTTCGATCGGTGTGACTTATTTACCACGAATGCCGCCGCGCTCAATG
>JBEKSH010000526.1:0-3409 GCA_049517235.1 Roseiarcus sp.
CCGGCCGTTATCGTGGATTCATATTTCCACGACGCATGGCCGAATCCTGGTGGACTGGCCCGCCCGCCGACCCTCGATCCTGATTGCCGGTCTTGGTCCAACATCCGCCTGGCGTTGATCGTCGCCGCCGTTCGGAGCGCCGACGCACGGCCGTCGGCTCGCGACCGGCGCGGAGTCAAGCGTGTCGAGATCCAAGCTGAGACGGCGCCTGGCTCTCTTGATCATCGAGATTGATCTTGCTGCGCTGGAGCAAGATCAACCCTTGCATTAGTCACCCAGCGTTGCTCAGCTCGAAAGCTCGAGCTCTTTGGCCAGAGCGGCGCGCGGCTGCGCGCGGCTCCCCTCGATATGGCTCAGGAATTGCCGCGCGCTTTCGTCCCAGGTGAATTGCAGCGAATGCTCGCGCGCGACCGCCCGCGGGATCGCCAGGGCCGCCAGACAGGCGGCGCCGAGATCCTCGCTCAAGACTCCCGCGCCGCTCTGGCCGATCACGTCGAGCGGGCCGGCGACGGGATAGGCGGCGACCGGCAGTCCGCTCGCCAGGGCCTCGATCAGCACGATGCCGAACGTGTCGGTGCGGCTGGGAAAGACAAACACGTCGGCGCTGGCGTAAACCTGCGCGAGCGCTTCGCCTGAGCGGCTGCCCAGGAAATGCGCGTGGGGATATTTGCGTTCGAGCGAAGCGCGCGCCGGCCCGTCGCCGACGATTACCGTCGATCCCGGCAGATTCAGGCTCAGCAGGGCGCTGAGATTCTTCTCCACGGCGACGCGCCCGACATAGAGAAAGATCGGGCGCGGCAGATCGAGAACGCTCGTCGGTCGCGGCCGGAACATCGAATGATCGACACCGCGCGACCAAACCTTGACGCGCGCAAAGCCGCGCCGGTTCAGTTCGTCGCGCATCGTCGGCGTCGGAACCATCACGACGGCGGCGGGCGCGTGAAACCAGCGCAGCGCGGCATAGGTCCAGCGCTCGGGCACCAGCGCGCGCGCCGAGATATATTCGGGAAAGCGCGTGTGATAGCTGGTGGTGAAGACGCGCCCGTGCGCCTGGCAATAGTGGCGGGTGGCGAGGCCGATCGGCCCTTCGGTCGCAATGTGGATATGATCGGCCTGCACGGCGTCGATGCGCCGCGCCACGGCGCCCCATGAGGCCAGCGCCAGCTTGATGTCGGGGTAGGTCGGCAGGGGAATGGCGCGAAAGCCCTGCGGCGTCAGGAAATCGATCTGCGCGCCCTGTCTGCGCGCGGCGGCCGACATCTGCTCGAGCGAATGCACCACGCCGTTGATCTGCGGGCGCCAAGCGTCGGTCGCGATGAGAATGCGCATCAAGCCGCCTTCGCCTCGGCTTCCACCTCCTGCGGCGTCTGCTTGGATTTGGCCGCCAGCGCCGCCCAATAGAGAATCTCCAACTTCCCGTCGTAATGCTCGACGACCAGCGAGCAGGATTCGACGAAGTCGCCGGTGTTCACGTAAGTGACCCCGTCGATCTCGCGAATCGCGGCGTGATGAATATGGCCGCAGATAACGCCGTTGGCGCCGCGCCTCTTGGCTTCGCCCGCCAATTCGCGCTCGAAGCTGCCGATGAAATTGACCGCGTTCTTGACCTTGAGCTTCGCCCAGGCCGAGAACGACCAATATTCAAAGCCAAGAAAGCGGCGTAACCGATTGAAGTGCGTATTGATGGACAGAGCCGTTTCATAGGCCCAGTCGCCGAAAAACGCCAGCCATTTGGCGTGCCGCACCACGACATCGAATTCGTCGCCATGCATCACCAGAAAGCGGCGCCCGTCGGCGGTCACATGGATCGTGTTGCGGACGATCTCGATTCCTCCGAACATCAGCCCGATGAACTGCCGCGCGAATTCATCGTGGTTGCCGGGAACGAAAACCATGCGCGCGCCGCGCCGCACCTTGCGCAGCAGCTTTTGAATGATGTCATTATGGGCTTGCGGCCAATACCACCCCGATTTCAGCCGCCACCCGTCGATGATGTCGCCGACCAGGAAAATCGTATCCGCGTCATTGTAACGCAGGAAATCCAGCATCAGGTCGGCCTGGCAACCGCGCGTGCCCAAATGCAGATCCGACATGAAAATCGTGCGATAGCGCATGGCGCCGTCCTGTTCTTTGGCCAATGCCGCCTCAGTCTTTAGCGCGCGCGAATCGCCTCGACGCCCGTTTGGCCAGATTCTGATGTCGTTGCGATGACAGTGGGGCGGGCGCCCCCATGAACGCGGCGTCGGCCGTCGACGGCGCGGCAATCTGCGCTTGCCGGGCGCGGCGCGAACCGCCACAATACGCGCCATTCTTGAACTCGCTTGTGGAGTTTTCCCCATGGACTTGGGCATTGCTGGGCGCAAGGCGATCGTCTGCGCCTCCAGCAAGGGGCTCGGCAAGGCCTGCGCCAAGGCCTTGGCGCAGGCGGGTTGCCATGTCGTCCTCAACGGCCGCAACGCCAAGAAGCTGGAGGCGACGGCGCAGGAAATACGCGCGACAGGCGCCGAAGTCATCGCCATTCCAGGCGACATTGGCGAAGCGCGGGTGCGCAAGGCGCTGCTTGCCGCCTGTCCGGCCCCCGACATCCTGGTCAACAACAATGGCGGACCGCCGCCGCAAGCGTTCCGGACGATCACCCGTTACGATGTCCTGCGCGGGCTGGAGGCCAATATGCTGACGCCGATCGCGTTGACGCAGGCGGTGCTTCCGGGCATGGCGCAACGGCGTTTCGGGCGGGTCATCAACATCACCTCTTCCTCCGTTCGCGCGCCGATCGCCGGGCTGGACGTGTCTTCGGGCGCCAGAGCCGGCCTGACCGCCTTCCTGGCGTCGAGCGCCCGCGCCCTGGCGCGCGACAATGTGACGATCAATTCGATCCAGCCCGGCGCCTTCGACACCGATCGCATTCGCGTCGGCCTGGTCAATCAAGCCGCCAAGCGAGGGCTCGACGAGGCGCAAATCCGCGCCGAGCGCGAGGCTTCGATTCCGGCGGGAAGGTTCGGACGAGCCGAGGAACTCGGCCAATTATGCGCCTATCTCGCCAGCGCGCAGGCCGGGTATATCACCGGGCAGAATATCCTCATCGACGGCGGCGCCTTTCCCGGCGTGTTCTGAAAGGCCCGATCCTCAAGGGGACCGCGCTTGAAGTCGGCGCGACTTTGGCGTCCGCGCTCACGTTGGCGGCAATCAAGGCGGCGCGCGATCGCGCGGGAGAAGCCGCGCTGTTCGCTGGCGTCGTCGCTTTGGCCGCGCCGGAGGCTTCGTCCTTTGGCGCGAACGTCGGCCGAGCGTGATCCCCCGACGCCGGCGCGTTGAGCCGTCTCCGCCACGCCGGAAAAGTCGTGCGCCGCGAGCCAAGGCGTTCGATAAACCGGACGACTTCGTTTATTATGCCAAACGTAATTGGCTT
>JBEKSH010000527.1:0-3399 GCA_049517235.1 Roseiarcus sp.
TCCTGACCGACCCGCTCGACGATCCCGAGTCGTACTACTGGCGACAGGAAGACTGGGACCGGCTCGGGCCCGTCGGGCGCGGCCTCGTGCGCCTTCAGGCCTGCCTGCTCGGCCGCATGCTGATCGGCCCGTTGTGGGCGAGCGGCAAGCTTTGGAAGGGCGAGATCGGCGCCGTTGCGCGGGGCGACCGCACGGCGATGCGCGACGACGCCGTTCATCTCCTGCAGGCCGCCGTCGTTCTCATCTGGGCGCTCGGCGTCTGCCGCATGCCGCTTTTCACCTATCTCTTCTGCTTCGCCTATGCCGGCACTTCGCTGGCGTTGGTGCGCTCCTTCGCCGAACATCGCGCCGAAGGCCTCGTCGAGCGCCGCACGGCGATCGTCGAGAACTCCTGGATTCTCGGGCCGCTGTTTCTGTTCAACAATCTGCACGTCGCCCACCATATGCGCCAAACCATGCCATGGTATGCGCTGCCGCGCTGGTACCGGGTCAACCGCGCGGCGCTGATCGAGCGCAACGGCGGGCTGGTCTACGTCACCTATTTCGACGTGATCCGGCGCTATTTTCTGCGCCCGCACGATCAATCGCTGCATCCGCGCCCTCGGCCCGGACCGCGATAGGCGGCGGGGTCGCGCGTTTGGAGTGCCACGCCGTGACGGACGCGCTTGTCGCCTCGTTGGGCATGTATGATTTTCCGTGGACGGCTGCGGCCAACGATGCGCTATGGGCGGGCGTGGCGGAGCGCCTGCGCGCCGCGGGCGTCGCGGCGCCCATTGGCCTCGCGCGCAGCGCTGACCTGCACGAACTCTGGCGGAACCCGAAGCTGATGTTCGGCCAGACCTGCGGCTACCCCTACGTCACCGCGTTGCGCGCCAGCGTCGCGCTGATCGCCACGCCGGTCTACGCCTTCGCCGGCTGCCGCGGCGCGTTGCATCGCAGCTTCATCGTCGCCGGCAAACAGCGGGGGCGGCGCAATCTTGCGGATTTCGCGGGCGCGCGCGCCGCCGTCAACGCGCCGGACAGCAACACCGGGATGAATCTGTTCCGCGCGACGATCGCGCCGATCGCGCGAGGGCGCGCGTTTTTTGCACAAGTGACCGTCACCGGCTCGCACGCCGCCAGCCTCGCCGCCGTGAGCGACGGAACGGCGGACCTCGCGGCGATCGACTGCGTGAGCTTCGCCCTGCTGCGGCGAGGCCGGCCCGATCTGACCCAAGGCGTCGACGTCATCGCGCGCACGCCGCTCTCGCCGGCCCCGCCCTTCATCATGAGCGCCGGGCTTGGCAAGGTTCACTTGAGCGCCGTTCGCGCCGCGCTTTTTGCGACGCTGGCGGATCCCGCGCTGGCCGGGCCGCGCGATGCGCTCGGGCTTGCCGGCGCCGCGATCCTCGGCGACGCCGATTACCAGCGCGTGGCCGAGTTCGAGCGCCAGGCGATCGCCGCGGGATACCCCGCCCTCGCATGAACAGGCGGCGGCGGAAGTCACGCCGCGCTGCTTCAGGCGGCGAACGAATGCATCCGTCCCAGCCATAGCCCCTATTCGGCCGCCGCCGTTCCGGCCTATTGTGACCGGCAGGACGCAAGGAGACGAAATGAGCGCGGGCAATCAACCGGGTGCGGGCGCTCACGCCGCGCCGATCGCCGCGCTGCTCGCGCAGATCGACGGCGTGCCGGTGATCGCCGACCCGACGATCGTGCGCCGCCGCTCGCGCGATTTTTTCTGGTACAGCCCGATCCTCAATGCGCAACTGGCCGGCAAATCGGCCGATGTCATCGTCACGCCGCGCAATGAGGAGGAGGTCATCCGCGTCGCGCGCGCGTGCGTGCGCCACGGCGTGCCGCTGACGCCGCGCGGCGGGGGAACCGGCAATTACGGCCAGGCGGTGCCGCTTGAGCGCGGCGTGCTCATCGACTTTTCCGCGATGGACAGGATTGTGTGGAGCAAGCCGGGCGCGCTGCGCGTCGAGCCCGGCGCCAAGATGCATGAAATCGACGCCACGCTACGCCCTTCGGGCTGGGAGTTGCGCATGCATCCCTCGACCAAGCGCACCGCCACCATCGGCGGCTTTGTCGCGGGCGGCTCGGGCGGCGTCGGCTCGATCGCCTATGGCGGCCTGCGCGATCCCGGCAATATTCTGGCGGCGCGCGTCGTCACGCTGGAGCGCGAGCCGCGCGTCATCGAATTGCGCGGCGACGCCGCCCAGAAGATCAACCGCGCCTTCGGCACCACCGGCCTGATCACCGCGCTGGAAATGCCGCTGGCGCCCGCCTGGCTCTGGGTCGACATCATCGTCGCGTTCGACGATTTTCTCGAGGCGGTCGAGGCTGGCCTTCACATCGCGCTCGCCGACGGCGTCGTGAAGAAACTGCTGAGCGCGATCACCTGGCCGATTCCGAAAGATTTTCGAGAGCTTGGGGCGTTCTGCCCGGACGGCAAGAGCCTGCTCATTGCGATGATCGCGCTGCCGTCGGTTGAGAGTTTCCGCTCTGTTCTGGCCGGCCGCGGCGCGGTCACATACGAGGCGCCCTGCCTCGAGGGCGCGGGCGAGACGCCGCTCTATGAATATTGCTGGAACCATACGACGCTGCATGTGCTCAAGCGCGACCGCGGCGTCACCTATCTTCAATGCCTGTTTCCGCACGACCGCCTCCTGCCGCTGGTCGAGCGCATGGTCGCGACATTCGGCGACGAGGTCTTGCATCACTTCGAATTCTCTCGCTTTGCCGGCCATGTCACGGCGAGCGCGCTGCCGATCGTGCGCTACACGAGCGCCGATCGCCTCAATGAAATCATCGCGGCCTATGAGGAGGCGGGCGTTATGGTCGCCAATCCGCATGTGTTCACGCTGGAGGACGGCAGCCGCTACCGGCGCGCCGACGCCGACCAGCTCGGCTTCAAGGCCGAGGTCGATCCGTTCGGCCTGCTCAATCCCGGCAAGATGCGCAGCTTCGCGCCGGCGAAGTGGGAGCCGGCCCCGTGAACAAAATCAGACGCTCGGCGGCCAATTTATGGGGCCGCATTGGGTGAGTGGAGAAGCTGTATTCAGCCTATTATGCATTTGCCGCTGTGAGACCTTCTATCGGAGACTGACCATGTCGGAGAAAAGCGCAACGCTCGATCAACCCGCGGTTTGCACTGTATTGCGCGCGGGAGCCTCGTTCATCGGCAAGCAGGGCTTTTCTTATGCGCCGGCGATTTCCGCGGAGACGGTGGGCGCTTCGGCCATTCACATGCAATTGCTCACCATTCCGCCGGGCGGGCGCGCCAAGGCGCACAAGCACGAAGCGCATGAGACGGCCATCTACGTGCTCAAGGGCGAAGGCGGAATGTACTACGGCGAGCGGCTCGAACATCATCTCGTTTCGCGCGCCGGCGACTTCGTCTATATCCCAGCGAAT
>JBEKSH010000528.1:0-3399 GCA_049517235.1 Roseiarcus sp.
TCAAGATTCAATTTGCGTTCGAGCGCGCGCAGGACTCCCTCCAGGCCGCCGGCGTAATGGAAATCCTCCATATAGCCTGCGCCGGTCGGCTTGAGGTCGACCAGGACGGGCGTTTCGTCGGAAAGCCGGTTGAATTCCTGGAGGTCAATCTTGACGCCCAAGCGCCCCGCGATCGCAGTGAGATGGATAAGGGCGTTGGTCGAACCGGAAACGGCCAGAAGAACGCGCAAGGCGTTCTCGAAGGCCGCGCTGGTCATGACGGTTCGCGGCGTGCGATCGCCGCCGACCAGCCGGGCGGCGAGCGCGCCGGTCTCTTCCGCCGCGCGCAGGCGGTCGGCGTGCACGGCGGGGATTGCGGCGCTGTTGGGCGCCGTCATGCCCAAAGTCTCACCGAGGAGCGCCATCGTGCTGGCCGTCCCCATGACGGCGCAGGTGCCCGCGGTGACCGCCAGCCGTCCCTCGATGAGGGAAATCTCCTCGGCGTCCAGGTCGCCGCCTCGATAGCGCGCCCAGAAGCGACGGCAGTCGGTGCAGGCGCCGATACGCTCTCCCTTGTGACGGCCGGTCATCATCGGGCCGGCGACGAGGAGCGCGGCCGGTTTGTTGGCCGAAGCCGCTCCCATCAGAAGCGCGGGAACGGTCTTGTCGCATCCGCCCATCAGAACGACCGAATCCATCGGCTGCGCGCGGATCATTTCCTCGACGTCCATGGCCATCAGGTTGCGGAACAACATGCTGGTGGGACTGAGAAACACCTCGCCCAGCGAGGTGACGGGGAAGGGGACGGGCAGCGCGCCTTGCGCGAGCGCCCCGCGCTTGACCGCCTCCAACAGCTCCGGGAAATGCCGGTGGCAGTTGTTAAACCCGCTGGCAGTGTAGCAAATGCCGACGATTGGTCTGTCGAGCGCCGCGTCGGTATATCCCATCGACTTGGCGAACGACCGGCGCAGGTAGCGCGCGAAATCGCGGTCGCCATAGTTGGTGAGCCCGCCGCTCAGGCCTTCATAGGACTTGCTCATGTCAGCGCGCTCCGTACGATCAGCTTCCGGCGGATGTATTTGGGCTCGAGATAATCCTTGATGCCGAGCGAGCCCCCCTCGCGACCGAACCCGCTTTCCTTGATTCCGCCGAACGGCGCCTCCGCGGTCGCCAGGAGCGTGTCGTTGATGCCGACCATGCCGACCTCCAGGCGCTCGGCAGTCAAGTCGGCGAGCGCGGAATCATGGGTGAACACATAAGCGGCAAGTCCGTAAGGGACGGCGTTGGCGCGGTCGAGCACGTCGTCGAGCTCGGTAAACCCCGCGATGGGGGCGACGGGCGCAAAGGGTTCGTCGCGCATGATGCGCGCATTGTCCGGCACGTCGGTGAGAACGGTCGGCTCGATGAAATTGCCCTTGTTGAGATTTGTCGGCCGCTTGCCGCCGGCCAACACCCTGGCGCCCTGATCGATGGCGTCCTCGATGAGCAGCAACGCCGCGGACAGCGCGGCGTCCCGGATCATCGGGCCCATGGTCACGCCCTCGGTCAGGCCGTCGCCGACGACGACCGTCTCCGCGTATCGGGCGAATGCCGCCTCGAAGGCCGGCTTGACGGATTCGTGAACGTAAAAGCGCGACGGTGAAATGCAGACCTGTCCGCAGTTGCGAAACTTCGCCGCTGCGACTTTTTGGGCGGCGGCGACGGGATCCGAGTCGGCATGCACGATGACCGGGGCATGGCCGCCGAGCTCCATCGTGACCTTCTTCACACCCGCCGCGCATAGCGACAGAATGCGCTTGCCAACCGGCACCGACCCGGTCAGCGAGACCTTACGGACCACCGGGGAGGCGATCAGGGTCTGCGAGAGCTGCGCGGCGTCCCCTGTGAGAATGGCGAGAGCGCCCTTGACCAATCCCGCGTCGCGGAGCGCCTGTCCTATGGCGAAGCACGCTCCCGGGGCTTCGGACGCCGGCCGGGCGATGATCGCACAGCCGGCGGCAAGCGCGGCGGCGATCTTGCGGGCGGGCAGCAAAGCCGGGAAGTTCCAGGCGGAAAGCGAAAGACAAACGCCCACCGGCTGATAAATGACCGATAGCCGGTCGTCAGGCGCTCGGCCGGGGATCGTCTGACCGTAGACGCGCTTGGCCTCTTCTCCATACCACTCGAACTGATCCGCGGCGGCGAGCGCTTCGCTTCGCGCCTCGGCGAGCGGCTTCCCGGTCTCGGTGCTGATCGTGCGCGCAACGTCCGCATTGCGCTCGCGCAGGATGTCGGCCGCCCGCCGCAACACCGCGGCGCGTCCCCATGAAGGCACGCTGCGCCAAACGCGGAAACCCGCATCCGCGCTGGCGAGCGCGGCCGCGGCGTCGGCGTTGGTCGCCATGGGAATAGCGCCGACTTCGTCTCCCGAGACGGGGCTCATCACGGGCTTCGTGGCTTCGTTGGACGCGGCGCGCCATTCATTATCGATAAAAAGGCCGAAGCGGTCATACATCTTGGGCGGCTCCCTTCCCTAGCCCCTCTGATTCACCCCAACGGCTGGTAAACGCCGGTGATCATAGGGTAGCGTGCTGACAGAGCATAAAATTTGGTTGCTTGCGCCAGCCCAGAAATTTCTCTCCACTCGCGCCGTCGTCGTCAACGCCTCCAACGTCCAACGGCGCCTCGCCTCCGCTCCTATGCGCCGCGGCGATGAACAGGTGGCGCGAGGCGGCCGCGGTCGCGCGAAATTTCAAGGGCTGCAGGTCATTCGCGTTCTTCCATTGACAACGTGACAACCCTCAACACCACTCTGTGAAGACGCTGCTTCCGCGTTTGCGCAATTGGCCGCCGATGATCACCCTCTGGATTTCAGAAGTGCCTTCCCAGATGCGATCGACGCGCACCTCGCGATTCAGTCGTTCCACGGCATTCTCGCGCATATAGCCGCGCCCGCCGAAGATCTGCACGGCCTTGTCGAGCACGCGGCCGGCCATTTCGGACGCCTGAAGCTTCAGCGCGCTCGCCCGCGCATGGACGAGTTTCCGGTCGACGCCGCTGTCGATTTCCCACGATACGCGATAGACGAGGCTCTTGGTCGCCATGATCTCGACCGCCATGTCGGCGAGCATGAACTCGATCGCCTGAAAGTCGCGGATGGCGCGGCCGAACTGGCGCCGCTCGCTCGCCCAGGCGTTGGCGAGTTCGAAGGCGCGGATCGCCGCGCCCAGCGTGTTCGCCGCGATCTGCAGCCGAGCCTCGACGAACCAATCCTTCGTCAGCTCGAGGCCGCCGCCGACCGCGCCGAGCACCCGGTCCTCGCCGACCTCGACATTGTCGAACACGAACTCGGGATGGCCGAACACATAGGTATGCGTGAACTTCGGCTCGCGCGCGATGCGGACGCCCGGCAGCGCCTTGTCGACGAGAAACAAGGTCGGC
>JBEKSH010000529.1:0-6204 GCA_049517235.1 Roseiarcus sp.
CGCATCCTCAATTCGGCGGCACGATGAACAATCAGATCGTCTACAATATCTATTACGCCTTCGCCGAGCGTGGTTTTTCGGTGCTGCGTTTCAATTTTCGCGGCGTCGGGCGCTCGCAGGGCGCCTTCGACCACGGTCAGGGCGAATTGTCGGACGCGGCGTCGGCGCTTGACTGGGCTCAATCCATCAGCCCGGAGGCCCGCGCCTGCTGGATCGCCGGCGTCTCGTTCGGCTCGTGGATCGGCATGCAGCTGTTGATGCGCCGCCCGGAAATCGAGGGATTCATCTCGATCGCGCCGCCGGCCAACCGCTTCGATTTCTCGTTCCTGGCGCCCTGCCCGTCTTCCGGCCTGTTCGTCCATGGCGACCGCGACCGCGTCGCGCCGCTCAAGGAAGTCCAGGGACTGATCGAGAAGCTGAAGACCCAGAAGGGCATTCTCATCGAACACGCGGTGATCGAAGGGGCCAATCATTTCTTCGAAAACTGCATCGACGACCTCCAGACGACCGTCGGCGCCTATCTCGACAAGCGCCTGGGGATGCCCAAACACGCGCCCGCGCCCCAACGCAAGGACCGTCCCAAGATCGCCGCCGCCGCGCCCAAATAGAGCTTGGCGTCTGACCGGTCTTTCCGTTATGGACGAATTATGAACTTGATCACGACGAACGAAGAACTTGCCGCCGCCTGCCAGCGGTTCGCCCGTCATCCGTTCGTCGCCGTCGATACGGAATTCCTGCGCGAGACGACTTTTTGGCCGGTGCTTTGCGTCGTCCAGGTCGCCTCCGACGACGAAGCGCTGGCGATCGACGCTCTGGCCGAGGGCATCGATCTGTCGCCGCTGTTCGCATTGATGGCCGACGACGACGTCGTCAAAGTGTTCCATGCGGCGCGCCAGGACGTCGAGATTTTCTGGAAACTGGCGGGCGTCGTGCCCAAGCCGATGTTCGACACGCAGGTCGCGGCGATGGTCTGCGGCCATGGCGATCAGGTCTCCTACAGCGAACTGGTCAATTCGGTCTGCCATGTCGCGGTCGACAAGTCCTCGCGCTTCACCGATTGGTCGCGCCGCCCGCTGGCGCCGGCGCAGATCGACTACGCGATCGCCGACGTCACCCATTTGCGCGACATCTACCGCGCGCTTCTCGAAAAGCTCAACAAGTCGGGGCGGCTCTCATGGCTGGAGGACGAGATGAAAATTCTCACCTCCGCCTCGACCTACGAACAGCATCCCGAAAACGCCTGGGAGCGCCTGAAGAACCGCGCGAGAAAGCCGCGCGACCTGGCTGTTTTGATGGAGCTGGCGGCCTGGCGCGAAAAAGAGGCGCAGACGCGCGACGTGCCGCGCTCGCGCGTGCTCAAGGACGACGCGCTGGTCGAAATCGCGCTGGTCGCGCCGCGATCGGCCGAGGCGCTCGCCAACCTGCGCGCCTTTCCGCGCGGCATGGAGCGCGCGCGGGCCGGCGGCGAAATCCTGCGCGCGATCGAGCAGGGCCTGGCGCGCGACCTCAAGACATTGCCGCGGATCGAGCGGGACAAGCGCGGTCCGCCGGGCTCCGCCGCGACGGTGGAATTGCTCAAGGTGCTGCTGCGCCAGGTGTGCGACCAGAGCGGCGTCGCCGGCAAAATGATCGCCACCGTCGACGATCTCGAAATGATCGCGGCCGACGACCGCGCCGATGTCGCCGCCTTGCATGGCTGGCGGCGAAACCTGTTCGGCGCCCGCGCGCTCGAACTGAAGCGCGGACGATTGGCGCTGACGGTCGAAGACGGCAAGGTCGTCACGCTCGAATGGCGCGACGCCGATGCGGCGGACGCAAAAACGGCCCGCGCGTAGCGCGTCCGCGGGCGCCGGCCGGCCGCCTGTAATGGGACGCAAGACTCAAAAACAGCCGACACTCGCGCCGCGCTCCGCGTTGGCCGAGGCGAGCCTTCGTCGTCGAACGCGATCGACCCGGCTATTGCGCGGGAGCGAGCTGTCCGCGAATTTCGCCGGGTTTGTTCTGCGCGGTGTGAATATTGAAGTAGACCAGGCCGTCGGCGAACGCCTTGGCTTGTTCGTCCGTCAGCACGGCCGAACCCTTGAACGGGCTCTGCTTGGCGTCGACCGGCGCCATCACGCCCGCATTGGCCCCCGCGGCGGCCGGCCCGTGAAAATGCGCGGCGATTTCGGGGCCGGTGAGGTCGGCATAGGTCCCCGACCAGGTCAGCGTCTTGGTCGCGGTGTCGTAGTCGGCCTCGATGGCCCCGACGCCCTTCGACGCGGTCGGCGGATTTTCGCTCGCCCCGTTGAGATCGGCCTTGTATTTCAGCATGTCCGCCCAGGCGGGGGCCAGGGTCAGCGCCAGGGCGGCGCACAAGGCGGAAACGAACGACAGGCTTGAATGCGACATAACGCCCTCCTCCACTATCCCGTCGATTTTAGGGGAAATCGGATCTCATCACAATGGCCGCGGCGAGGCGACGCCGCCGGGCGCCGCTCATTTGGCGTCGACAAACTGGCTCTCGGGCGGCGCGCCGGCGATCGCCGACGCCGCCCTGATTTCCGGGTCGCCGCCGATCAGGCGGGCGAATTGCCTGAGGCGGTTTTGCAGGCGGTCGCTGTTGAGCGAGGCCAGGTCGGGCGCCAGCGTCAGCAGCACCTTGCCTCTGAGGCAGATCATCGGCGCGCGCGGCAACACGCCGGGCATCGCCGCTGAAATAATGTAGGCGACGCGCATCGCCGCGCCGAGAATGCGCGCGCGATCGAGCAGGCGCGCCGACACCAGCGACCGCAAATGCGGACCGACTTCCTGATCCACCGCAATGTGGCGATAGGACGCGGCGAGCGCGAGAAAGGCCCGCCCCGGATGGTCGACGCCGATAAAGGCGGCGTTGGCGATCAAATTCAGCGATTGTTCGCCGCGATACGGCGTTTCTTCGAGATGGCTCGATTTCATCAGCTGGCTGGTCCAGGCGAAAAGCTCCTCGCCATGGGCGGGCGCACGCGAGCGCAAGACATTGAACTCCTGGGCGACGACCAGCAGCGGATCCTGGTCGCGCTCGGCCTGCGACAGGCGCTGGTAGAGGATGCCCTCGCGCACGCCGAGCGCGGACATCACGATTTCCTTCGGCCCGGACTTGCGAATGATTTCTTCCAGAACGACGGCGCCGTAGGCCAGCAGCGGACGGCGCGCCGCCGAGACGAATTCGATCGACAGCAGCGCGTCGGCCTCGATGCGCTCGACGAGTTTGGCGAATTCCAGCGCGTCGCGCGACGGGATGACGTAATTGTGCATCACGTTCAGCGGATATTGGCGTTGACGCATATGCAGGCGCGCCAGCGCGCGCCACGTCCCGCCGACCGCGTAGAACGTGCGGCCCGCCAGATTGTCGAGCGGCTTGGCCTTGGAAAGCGTCTCGCGGACGAAACGCACGGCCTTTTTGGGCGAGCGCTCGGAAATGTCCATCAGCGAAAGACCGCCGAGCGGCAACGTCATGCCGCGCCCGACCTTGCCGAGATTGACATCGGTCAGTTCGAGCGAGCCGCCGCCGAGGTCGCCGACGACGCCATCGGGCTCGTGAATCGAGCACAACACGCCAAGCGCCGACAATTGCGCCTCGCGCTGCCCGTCGAGCAGCTCGATCTTGCGGCCGATCGCCAGCTCGGCAAGTTCAAGAAATTGCGGGCCGTTGGCCGCGTCGCGCACGGCGGCGGTCGCGATGGCGCGAATATCCTCGATGCGCATCGTCCGGCAAAGAACCTTGAATCGCTGGAGCGCCGCCAAAGCCTTGGCGATGGATTCATCGGTTAAAAAGCCGGTCGTCGCGACGCCCTTGCCGAGGCCGCACAGCACTTTCTCGTTGAAAGTGGGCGTCGGCGACCGCGTCAAAGCTTCGTAGGAGACCAGACGCACCGAATTCGAGCCGATATCGACAATCGCCACCGGCTCGCCGGGCAAACGCCCACTCGGTTCAAAAGCTGACATAAACCCCCTTCAATCGGCAGGGCGAGGTCAGGTTCGAGGCTTTCGCAGGGGAAGCGAGCGGGGGCTCGATTCCTTCAGCGACTTGCCGCGGCCCGACAGGCTGGGATTCGTCATGAAGTACTTATGCGCATTGAACGGCTCTTCGCCTTCGGCTGGCGCGATCCTTTCGCTCGAACCGTCGGGCAATACAAGATAGCTCTGCTGGTTGTCCATCAGATTGGCCTCCATGATCTGATTGAGCACCTGCTCGTGCACCGTCGGATTGAGAACCGGGACCATCGCCTCGACGCGGCGATCGAGGTTGCGCGGCATGAGATCGGCCGATGACAGATAGACATGGGCCCTGGGATCCGGCAGCCCGTGCCCGCCGCCGAACGCGTAGATTCGCGCATGTTCCAGAAAGCGGCCGATGATCGACTTCACGCGGATGTTTTCCGACAGCCCGGCGACGCCGGGACGCAGGCAGCAGATGCCGCGCACGACCAGATCGATCTCGACCCCCGCCCGGCTCGCCGCGTAGAACGCGTCGATGATTTCGGGATCGACCAGCGAATTGCATTTTCCCCATATCGCGGCCGGCTTGCCCTGCCCGGCGAAAGCGATCTCCTCGGCGATATGCTTCAGCAGCCGCTTCTTCAGCATCATCGGCGAGATCGCCATCAATTCCAGTTCGTCGGGCTCCGCGTAGCCGGTGATGAAATTGAAGATGCGCGACACGTCGCGGCCGATCGGCGGGTCCGCGGTGAAAAACGAGATGTCCGTGTAGATCCGCGCTGTCACGGGGTGATAATTGCCGGTCCCGACATGGCAATAGGTGACCAGCGAGCCGCCCTCGCGGCGCACCACCATCGAAAGTTTCGCATGGGTCTTCAATTCGATGAAGCCGAACACGACCTGCGCGCCGGCGCGCTCGAGATCGCGCGCCCAGCGGATATTGGCCTCCTCGTCGAAGCGCGCCTTGAGTTCGACCAGCGCGGTCACCGACTTGCCGGCCTCCGCCGCCTCGACCAGGGCGCGCACGATCGGACTGTCGGACGAGGTGCGGTAGAGCGTCTGCTTGATGGCGACGACGGAGGGGTCGCGCGCCGCCTGCGACAGGAACTGCACGACGACGTCGAAGGATTCATAGGGGTGGTGGACGACGAGGTCCTTCTGACGGATCGCCGCGAAACAATCGCCGCCATTGTCGCGCACGCGCTCGGGGAAACGCGCGTTGTAGGGCGGAAACTTCAGGTCGGGCCGATCTAGCGAGACCAGCTGCGACAATTCGTTGAGCGCCAGCATGCCGTCGACGACGAACACGCCGGCGGGCACGACGTCGACGTCGCCGGTGACGAAAGCGCGCAGCGCCTCGGGCATCGACGCCTCGATCTCGAGGCGAATCACCGTGCCGCGGCGGCGGCGCTTCAGAGCGCTTTCGTAGAGGCGCACCAGATCCTCGGCTTCCTCCTCGATTTCGATGTCGCTGTCGCGGATGACGCGAAAACTGCCCTGCCCGGTGACCCTGAACCCCGGAAAGAGCTGCGGCGTGAAAGCGACGATGATTTGCTCCAATGTGACGAAACGCTGGACGCCCGACGGCGCCATGTCCGGCAATTTGACAAACCGGTCGATCTTGCTGGGCACGCGAATGAGCGCGCTCATGCTGCGCCGATCGCTTAAGTGTTCGACCTGCACCGCGACGGTGAAGCCTAGATTGGGAATGAACGGAAACGGATGCGCCGGATCGACGGCCAGGGGCGTCAGCACCGGGAAGACGTGCAGCAGAAAGTAATCCTCGAGCCATTGGCGTTCGTCGCCGGACAAATCCGGCACGTCGACGATCACGATGCCGGCGCCGGCGAGATCGTCGCGCAGATGACGCCAGCGCGCCTGCTGCGAAGCCACCAGCAGGCCGACGCGCTCGCCAAGGCGCGCCAATTGTTCGGCCGGCGAAAGGCCGTCCTCGGAAGGCGTCGTCTCGCCCGAAAGCACCTGGCCGACCAGGCCCGCGACGCGCACCATGAAGAATTCGTCGAGGTTGTTGGCCGAGATCGACAGGAAGCGCAATTGCTCGAGCAGCGGATGGCTGCGGTTGGCCGCCTCCTCCAGCACCCGCCGGTTGAATTCGAGCCAGGACAATTCGCGATTGATGAAGCGCGACGGCGTGGCGAAGATATCGCTTTCCTCGGCGCCGATCTCGAACGGCGCCGGCGCGCCGTCTTCGGCGAATGGCGGCAGTTCCTTTGAGGCGGTGAG
>JBEKSH010000530.1:0-3387 GCA_049517235.1 Roseiarcus sp.
GGCGTTGGAGCTGGTCGTCGAGGACGAGTCGCCCCAAGACACCGCCGTTGCGGCGCCGATGACGATGTTCGATGGGAACATCAAGTCGTAGCCAATTTGGCCGCCGCCGTGAAATGTTGTGGCGTCGTTGGTCCCGGCGCCGACCGTGGCCCCGGTAAAAGTGTTGGTGGCGTCGAAATTATTGCGGCTCCACGCCCAGCCGAAATGGCCGCCGACATAAAAGCCTGTCCAATTATAGGGAGGCGGCGCGAAAACGGCCGGCGGAGGGGGCGGCCCCGCCGAAAGCAAATCCGCCGCCAGAGCGGGCATTGCGACCGAAACCAAAGCAGTTGCGAACAAGAACCTCTTCATGAGATCGTACTCCACTCGACCGTTCACCAATGGATGCGCGTTCAACCAATAAGACCCCGCCCGTTGCGATATTGCTTGCCTGTCACAATTACCCGAAAATTTTTACAATTCCCTAAGAATGCTCGGTCTTGGCGACAATTGAGAGGCGTTCCCCGGAGAGCCGCCGATTTCAGCCTGATATTGTCCGGACTTGGGTTTCCGACAAACTGGCCCGCTTCGCCAGCCCGAGCCGCAACGGGCGCCGGCAGGGTGAAGGCGTCCGGGTCAGAGAGCGCGAAGAAGGCTGGCTTTGGCCAGCCCTCCCACCATAATGGAAGACGGACCGGCGCTATTTGCGGCACATCGGATTGCCATCGTAGTCATAATAGAAATCGACGCAGTGGGGCGGCGCTCCGCCACTTCCAGGGACGGGGCCAGCATAGCCGGGAGCGGGTCCGGCATTTCCGGGACCGGGACCGGCATATCCGGGTGCTGGGCCATAGCCGGGTCCTGGGCCATAGCCGGGTCCTGGGCCATAGCCGGGTCCCGGGCCATAGTAGCCGGGTCCTGGGCCGTAATAGCCCGGACCTGGGCCATAGTAGCCGGGCGCTGGCCCGTAATAGCCGGGTCCCGGACCATAGTAGCCCGGAGCAGGCGTCGCCGCCGCGCCGACTGTCGCACCCGTCGCCGCGCCGATAGCGCCGCCGACCAGGGCGCCAGGCGGCATGCCGCCCGTGGCCGCCGCGCCGATCAAGGCGCCGGCGGCGCCGCCCGCGACGGCCCCGCCGACCGCATTCTGCCCCGCGGGCGCGTAGCAACCCGCTGCGCAAAGCGCCAAGGCCATCGCCGCGGAAAGAGGAATGAACCTATGCATTTTTCAAACTCCGAATCCGGAGGCAGAATTGGGTTCGGTCAGGTCTGCCGGAGGCGATCCCTGAACGCCGCCTCTTTCAAGAAGCGCCTGCCATATCGACATGAAGAAAATGAATTGCGGTGAATTTTCGCCGCAATTGGGGCAAGGACAAGGGAGTGGCGAAGGAGAGGCCGTCTTGCGGGTGGCGGCGCCGCACAACAAGCCGCCGGAAAGCGACAATTCTAAGGATGTTGCAACTCCAGTGGCAGTGCGCTCTTTCGCCAAAAATGCGAGCGAAAGCCAAGCGTCAACGCAGAGGCGCGGAAGCAGCGATAAAATGGCGCACTGTAAGTATGATTCCGAGAGCTTCATGAAGACGCTCAAGGCCGGGGAGGTCGACGTCAAGGCCTACGCGACCGCGCCCGCCGCGACATCGACGCCATCATCGAAACCGTCGCCAACGCCCAGCGCCTCCGCTCCGCGCTGGGCTGCAAACCGCCGGTTGCGTTCGAAGCCGATCTCAGCCAGGCCCGCAACCGCCAGCCAGACCCGAAATCGCCTCGTCACCGAATTGGCCGTGTCCGAGCAGAGGGGGCAGCTCACGACGCCATCACCGTAATTGCCCGCGAAATTTGCCCGCCTCCACCATTGAACAAGCTTCGGCTATTCCACCTTGCCCTTAGTGATCGCCTCCGCGAGGTCTTCATATTCCTCGCATTCGGACGAACCGCAGAGCTTCTGGATCGTTGCGAGTTGTTCGTTGGCGAGATCGAATTTGCCCAGCGTGACATAGGCCTCGCCAAGATATTCGCGCACTTGCGTATAGGTCGGATCAAGGGCGACCGACTGCAGATAATAGCCAATGCCCTCCTCGGTCCGGCCCAACTTGCGCGTGGCGTAGCCGCAGTAATTCAGCGCCCGCGGCGTGTTCGGATCTTGCAACATGTCGAGCACGTCGATCGCTTCCTGGAAGCGCTCCGCCTTCGCCAAAGCAAAGGCGTATTCGGTCAAGTCTCGATCCGGCAACACGACGCTGCGCTTGACGACACACCTTTGATTCCCGACGTCCCAGACTTGGCCCTTTTGGCACGTTGTCAAATCGACGCCCCGATGCAGAAGGCCTCCGCCCCAGCTCCACCGCCGGCGGCGCCCCCGGCGGCTCCACCCCCAGCTCCACCACCGGCGCCGCCGCCTCCTCCGCCCCCAGCGCCGCCGCCAGCACCGCCGCCACCGCCGCCGGCTGCAAGGGCCGCGGATGCAACGACGACCGCGCCAAGAAATAACGCGGCAGCCGTCGCGCGGCGGATGGCGGCTGCTCGATTGAGACTGTCCAGTGTGCGAATTGTGATCATGGCTCCTGCCCCACATTGACCGATCCGTCAGAAACACTCGGGCGACGAAATTTATTCGCCCTATCGCGTTGCTCGCTGCGCGGTGATGTGAAACGGATGGGAGGCGCCCTCCGAGCGCGGCATCTGCGCCCGCTGAAGGAGCCGCGATCGCGTCGCCGAGAAGAAGGGCTTTATAGGGGGCTTTACGGGGGCTTTAGGGGGACATGATGCGAACTGCCCAATTCAAGCCGCCTGGCCGCCTCGCGGCTTCCTCCCCCTCGCCAACCCTACCGCATTCCTCCGTGGCCGCGCATTGCGTAAGCTGTCGCCTCATCCTCGGCATCAAAAGCGGCGACCATGAGTGAAGCTTCGCAATCGGCGCCGATCCAGCTCGCCCCGGGCGGACACTGGCGCAACTGGGTCGGCAACCAGTCGTTCGTCGCGCGCCACAAGGGCGAGCCCGCTTCGGAAGACGAACTGGCGGCGCTGGTGCGGCAAGCCGCGCGGCAGAACCTCGGCGTGCGGGTCGCGGGCTCCGGGCATTCGTTCACGCCGGTGGTGGCGACCAGCGGCCTGCTGCTCAGCCTGAAAAACATGCAGGGCGTCGCCGGCGCCGACCTCGCGCGAAAGCGCGTCACGGTGCGCGCGGGAACCAAGATCGGCGATATCGGCCGCGCGCTTAAAGACATGGGGCTGTCGCTCGCCAATCAGGGCGATATCGACACCCAGGCGATCGCCGGCGCGCTGTCGACCGGCACGCACGGCACCGGCATCACGCTCGGCTGCCTTTCGTCGCAGGCGGTCGGCATGCGTCTCGTGCAGGCCGACGGCGCGATCCTCGACGTCGCCCTCGACGCGGACCCTCAGATGATG
>JBEKSH010000531.1:0-3381 GCA_049517235.1 Roseiarcus sp.
CGCCGTCGTCTCGATCTGGCGATGATACATCGTCGGACTGAGATAGAGAACCAATCCCAGGAGCGCTGTGACGAACGGCAGCGCGATCAACAACGGCTTCCGCATGCGCCGCACGAACAGCGCGATCAGGACCGGGGCGCCCAGCATGATCAGCAACGCCAAGCGATCTCCGCTCAGAAGGACGGCGACCGAGCAAACGGCGCCCAAAAATATCGCGAAAACCGCGTATCCCCTTTGCCAAAATCCGAGAACCGGGGCCGCCATCAACCAGGCGATCTGAATGCCGACGCCAGGCTTGGGAGAAAGGCTCGTTAGCCGACTTTCCCAGGCGGGCTGGCCGATAATGTCCTTCCCCGAAAAATATTGCAGCAGGCAATCGAGCGCCCAAAAGGTCAGCGCGCCCCCGGTTGCCAACAGCAGACGATTTCTCGACTTTTCGTCCGACAAAATCCACACCGCGAGAGCCGCCGCATAGAGCGGAAAGTGAATCCACTGGAGGGCGGTCAGGACGCCGGTCGCGGTCGGATGACCGACGATCGTCCGCGCCAGCTCATAGACCCACAACGCGAGCAGGGCGGCGAACCAGCCCTGCTTGGCCCAGGAAAAGTCCCTGGCGCGCCAGCTGTGCAGGACGAACAGAACCGAGACGAGTGTCATGACGGCTTCCTGCCAGCCGACGACCAGGGCGACCGGCGAAAGCACCGCGATCGGCTCGGCGATCGATCGCAAATCCACGGCGCGATAATCAAAAGTTCGGAGAGGCCCGCTTCCCGGCAGCGAAAACATCATAGCTCCAAGATCACGACGCTTCCTGGCGCCGCGTTCGTTTGACGCGCCAGACCTATCGCAGAACCCTCCGGCATGTTCAATGTCTTGGCGAAACCTTGCCAGTCGCCATCCATCGCGTTGACACGACGAAGGGCATGTTCTTTCTGATAGACAGGCGAAGCCGACCTATGAATGGCGAAGGAAAGAAGCCTTGATGACAGCAATCACGCCGCGGGGGTTTCGCATCGGTTCGAGCGACCGCGCGCCGCCGCGTTGCTTGCGCGGGCGCGCATGAATTCTTCAAACATTTTCGTCGTTCTTCCCCACCGGGAAGCCTTTTCGCGATCAGCTTCCGGCGCCATTGCGCTGACCGTGGCTCAATATGTGCGCCATTCGGCCACGCGCGAAAAGACGCAAGTGCTCGGTGGGCCGGTGGGCGATCCGCTCGATCCGGGGGTGTTTTTCGCCGTCGCGCCGCGGAACAAATGGTGGCGCAGTCAGACGGCGGCGTTCGTCAAAGGCTGTCTCGCGCATATGGCGCCCCGCGCGCCGCGCCATATTGACGTGCACAATCGTGTTGCGGTGTTCCACGCCTGCGCCAAGCGGTTTCCGGCGGCGAAAGTGTCGCTATGGCTCCACAATGATCCGCTGACGATGCGCGGGGCGAAAACCCCGGCGCAGCGCCGGCGCATCCTGCGCGCCGGCGCGGTGATTTGCGTCAGCGACTGGTTGCGGGAACGCTTCCTGCAAGGTCTCGACGAGGCAGGCCAAAAGGTTCTCGTGCTGCCCAATGCGATCGAGATCGTCCCGCCGCGGTCCGTCGCCAAGGAAAACGCGATTGTCTATGTCGGCCGGATCATACCGGAAAAAGGCGCGAACATTTACGCCGAAGCGATCGCCAAAGCCTTGCCGGATTTGCCGGGTTGGCGCGGCGTCTTGATCGGCGGCGGACGCGGCAAGGCCGTTCGCGCGCCGACCGCCTATGAGCGGCAGGCGCGCGCCCACCTTGCGCCATTGGGGGAACGTGCGACGATGGCTGGCTTCCTGCCGCACGAGCGGGTGATCGAGGAATTCGCTCGTTCGGCGATCGCCATTGTCCCCTCGCTTTGGGATGAGCCTTTCGGGCGCACCGCGCTGGAGGCGATGGCCGCCGGCTGCGCGGTGATCGCCACGCGGCGCGGCGGACTGTCGGAAGTGCTCGGCGATGCGGCGGTCAATCTCGACCCGCCCGATGCCGACACTTTGGCGCGGGAGATCGTCGCTTTGGCGCGGGACGAGCCCAGGCGCGCCGACCTGCAGCGCCGCGCATTGGCCCGCGCCGCGCAAATGTTCGACATTCGCGACTGGTCCGCCCGGCTTGACGCGCTGCGTGGGTGACCGAGGCGCCCGACGGCGGGTCGGCGAGGCTTGCGCGCGGCTCTCCCCTATTGCAGAAGGTTGAGGAGCTTCAAGGGTCAGGACGCACGGGCTTGAAAGATTCGCCTCGCTTATCTCGCGCGATTGTCGAGGAGCCCTGGCGCTCGCTCAATAAAGGCGGTCGCCGGGCGCCCGCCGACGAGGGAAGACGCCGCCGTTGATCGCCATCGCCACGCAATGCTTCAGCCCTGATCTCGGCGGCATTGAAATCCTGATAACGGGACTGGCCGACCAATTGTCGCTCGCCGGCGTCGAGGTCGAAGTGTTCGCCGACCACGTGCGCTCGCAAGGGATCGCCAGCTTCCAGCGTCCCTATCCCATTCACCGGTTTGGATCGTTTCGGCCGTTTCGCCGCTTGATGAAGCGCCGCGCCATCGCCCGCGCGGCGCTCGGCGCCGGCGTCTCGGGCCTGTTCGCCGATTCCTGGAAAAGCGTCGCCGCCGTGCCGCCGATCGCCGCACCGATCGCCGTGCTGGCGCATGGCACGGAATTCCCGCTCGACCCGTCGCCGGCAAAAGCCCGGCGGATCAACGCGGCGCTGCGACGCGCGCGGTCGATCATCGCGAGCTCTCATTATACGGCCGGGCTTGTCGCCAACTTCATGCAAGGGGTCGACGCTGAAGTCATCGTCATCAATCCGCCGATCCCGCCGGTCCCCGTCGCCCGGCCCGAGGCGCTCGCCCAAATGGACGCCGCCATCGCCGGCCGCGGGCCGGTGATCGCCACGCTGGCGCGGCTGGAGCCGCGCAAGGGCGTCGACGCCGTGCTGCGCGCCCTGCCGGGACTGCGCAAAAGAAATCCCGGCCTCGTCTATCTCGTCGCGGGCGCCGGCGCCGATCTTCCCCGTTTGCGCGATCTTGCCGCGCGGCTGGGCGTCGCCGACGGCGTCGTCTTTCTGGGCCAGGTTTCCGACCCGCAGAAGAAAGCCGCGCTGCTGACGCGCAGCGACATTTACGCGATGCCGTCGCGGCGTGTCGGCAATTCCGTCGAAGGCTTCGGCATTTCCTATGGCGAAGCGGCGTGGTGCGGCGTTCCGTCGCTGGCCGGCGGCGACGGCGGCGCCGCCGACGTGGTCGTCCATGAGCAGACCGGCCTGATCTGCGACGGCGGCGACGACGCAGCGGTGCGCGTCGCGCTGAGCCGGCTGCTCGACGACGAGGGCTTACGCAAGAGTCTCGGCGCGGCGGCCGCTGAACT
>JBEKSH010000532.1:0-3380 GCA_049517235.1 Roseiarcus sp.
CCGGCCTCGCGCCGTGGCCGAGCAAAGACAGTTGGGCGCGGCGACGATTAACGCGCGTTTACCCCTACGTCAGAGTCGAATCAACCCAATGTTCAGGCCGTTGCGCCAACATTGCGATATGTCGCCCGGACGGTTTAGTTTTGGTAACTCCGACGAGAACCAGCCTCGACAACAAAACGGCTGGTTCGTGCGCGCTCTCATGCTGGCCCCTATCATCGGCATCGCCGCCCGCGCGGAAATGCTCGACCGTTGGCCGTTCACGCGCTGATCCTTCAAACATTGTTAGTTGACCGGTCATGACCGACGTTATCCTCTGTCGGCGGGGACGACGCGTGCGGCCCCGATGCCCGGCGCTTTGGCGATTGGACTTCGGACTTTCAATCGGCTGCCGATTGGCAATCAACCAGCCGCCCCCAATCTTCACAGACGCCGCGCGCGAGGATTCAGCGGCCTTGTTGTCGGATTGACGGGGGCCGCGCAGGTTTGGAGGATGTGATGAGCCGTTCAGCCTCCGTCGCGCTGGTCGTCGTGGTCGCCACAAGCTTTGGCGCGGCCCCGGCGAGCGCCGGGCCCTGCGCGGCAAAGATCGCCCAGCTCCGCGAGTCGCTGCGGCAAACCGAAAGAGGCGAGACGGCTTTCGTAGGGTCAGCCCCGCAATCCGTCGACGCGCAACTCGAACATCAGCCGACGCCGGCATCGGTCGAGCGCGCGAAGGAGAATGCGAAAGCCCAAATCGCGGCGGTTCTGGCGCAAGCCGAATCGTTTGACGCGCAAGGCAAGCAGCGCGAATGCCGGCAAGCGCTTCTCAAGGCAAGGCTCCTGCTCAATCCGTGATCGAGCGATCGGGCCTTTGTCGCTCCCGATCGGCAGGCGCTGGCGGCAGCCAGGCAAGAGATTGCTTCGGCTCGAATTAGCCTTGGCCTTCAATACCTAGGTTGGACGCTTGAGCGCGATGCAAAAAGCCCAGGAGCTTCCGGGATCGCTCTTCAGAAACGGAACAACGGCTCGCCCGCGTCGAATCGCGGCGAAGCCGTCTGTCCATAGCGAAAACTCTGGTCCATCAAATCGGTATGGCTCGAGCCGACCGTATCGCTGAAATAGTGATTTTCCGATCCCTCGGCGGCGGATGTGCTCGATTGAAGTTCAACCCCCGGCGCAACAGGCAATATTCTGGGCGGTCGCGGCGCCGGCGCATGAACCTTCCGATGCGCGGGCTTTTGCAGGGTTTGCGCCCTCGCATCCGCCGCAAGCGCGAGCGCTGCGACGACCGTCAGCGCCGCGATCGCGCTGACCAAAGCGCCTTTCGAGGATGCGAGCATGTTCTCTCTCCGGTTTGGCGCGCCAACCCTGGGGCGCGCCCGTATCTTGTTGGACGGGTCGATGGGACGCCGTTGGGCGGCGATGTGAGGCCATAGCACGAAACGCCGTCCCGCAGAAATCGTCGACCACGCCGCGGCGCGCCAGGTCCGGCCAGACCAGGCGAGCCTGCCGCTCCGCCCGGCGCATCCGCCGCAAGCCAAGGGCCCAAGACGGCGCGTTGACGAAAAGCGCGAGGCCGGCGATTCTATTCGAGTCGGCAGAAGGTTGGGCGCCGGCCGGCGAGGCGAAACCGAATTCTTCATGAGAACACGTCGAAATCTTTGGAATCGGCGACGCAGAAATTCACCGCGGGGAAATTCCGCCGCGCTATCGACATGACGGACGTGCCTTGGCTGACGAATCCGACGGGGGTCGTCGTCCGTTGCCGCCTGACGCCCAAAGGCGGCCGCGATGCGATCGAGGGCGTCGCCATTCTCGCGGACGGGACCAGCGTGCTGATGGCGCGCGTGCGCGCGGCGCCGGAGGATGGGCGGGCCAACCGCGCGCTTTGCCAACTCCTCGCGGCGGCGCTCGGCGTCTCGATCTCGCGCGTGATGATCGCCGCCGGCGGCAAGAGCCGCGTCAAGCGGGTCGCCGTCGCCGGCGATCCCAAAGCCCTGATCGATCGACTTCGCGCTCTTCAGGCGTGATCGCGAAGAGTTGCAGTTTTTCTGACAGGTCGTGCGTCAAAGCACGAGCTTGGCGAAGCAATCTTGGCGCCCGCCCCCGCTCAAAATCCGGCGACGATGATGCAAGCGACGCGCGCGCGTCGACGGGCGCAACAACGATTCTTGCGATCATTGGCCGGCTGAAAGAAATTTTCCGTCGATCCCAGCGTTTTGGCTCCCCCGTCGCTCGGCCCAACAGCGATCATCGGTCGAGAATCTTAAGATCGACTAAGGTTAAATACGCGAGCGACTTAAGGCAATCACAAATCTTTTCTCGTAACTACAAGGTGTAGGGGCGAAAAGCGTCGTGTTTTGTTGTTCAGAATAGAGTCTCGGCAAACTCTTGGAACCCGTCATGACCGATCAGCTCAAGAGATTCCTCGCCAACCGGTCCGGCGCCACCGCGATCGAATATGGCCTCCTCGCTTCGCTGATCGCGGTCGCGATTATCGCGGCCGTCATCGGCGTGAGCGGCAAGATGCAAAACACGTACAATGAAGTCTCCAGCAATATGAAGTAGAAGCCGGCGCCCGCCGGCGTTGCGCGCGCTGGACGAGCGCCGCGGATTTCCCGGCGCCGGGCGACGAGCCTGGCGTCAGAACCTTCGCCAGACCGAAAGCTCGCCATAGGGGCCGGGTCGCCCGCCCCACCAGGAAACCCCGGCCGACACGCGCGCCTCGAAGCCGCCGGTCAGGCGCAGACCGGTGGCGTGAAGCCCGACGCGCGGCTCCCCCGCGTTCGACCCGGCTTCGGGCCCGATCCACGGCCAGTTATCGACGGGCTTCAGCCCGACGGCCACCCGCCAGGAGACATAGTCGGGCGTCGCCTGGATCTGCGCCGCCGTCATCCAGCCTTTGGCCGGCTCCCACCACAGGTCGGCGGACGCCAGCGGGCTTAGGACGGGCGCATTGTCCGGGTCGACTTCGACGCCGGCCAACAACGTGACCCAGACGCCGGAGTTCACGAAGCGCCAGCCGGCCGCGGCCTGCCCGTAGCCGAGACTGAGTTCGGGCCGCCCGAGTTCGACCGAGAACACCGGCCCGCTGAAGTCCAGCCCCGAAGCCGCGTGCAGCCAGCCAACGCCGCCATAGCTGCGTTCGCTCATCAGATCGCCGGAAAAGAACAGAAGGTCGGTCGCCCCGTCGGCGCACGCGACCCGGACCGAGGCAAGCAACGCAACCACGCATGAAAACGCCGGCGACAGGCGTCTCATCGAACGCACCCCAAGCCCGCGACCGTCCGCAGGCCCCTCGAGCGGGGGGCCCGACTGATTCGGTCGACAATTTTCAGACGAAGACCAGGATCAACGACGATCCGCTCTCGGGGGATCAATGATTCTCGTTCTCCGGCAAT
>JBEKSH010000533.1:0-3797 GCA_049517235.1 Roseiarcus sp.
CGTCAGAAGCATTTCGAGCAGGGTAAATCCAGCCCGCGCACGGCGCCTCATCGCGCTTGCTCCTTATATGTAACGAGCTTCAACGTCGTCAGCGTCAGATTTTCGCTGGGCGCCGATTGCGGTGTCGGCCGGCTGACCGTCAGCTTCGCCCAAAAGCTCGCCACGACGGCGTCCCCGGTCGGACTCTTGTGCGTAAGATACGGCGCGATCGAAAGCCGCCAATAGAGTCCGTCGTCATAGCGGCCGCTCGTCTCGCCTTGCTCTATCGGGCCGTCGACGCCGAGCGCGGCGAGCTGCGACTGGCCAAGACGCGCGGCGCGCAGCAGAAAATCCGCACGGCTATCGTTTCGCGCGCCGCCGCTAGCCGCCACGAGCAACTGGCCCATCGCCAACGCCAGTATCGCGAAGGCGACGAGCGCTTCGATCAAAGTGAAGCCGGCTTTCCCGTTCAGGGCAGGCTGCATCGCGTCGCCCCCGTCAGCCAATTCACGTCGATGGCGGCGCGATTGCCCGAAATTTCGATGGTTATGTCGCGCGTCGCGATGGCGCGCATGCGCGTGGCGCGCGCCGTGGCGCAAAGCGCGCGCGCCGCCGCTTCGACGCGCAGACGCGGAACCGGCGGGCGCGCGAGCTGCGTCGAGAGGCCGGCGATCAACGCGACGATCGCCAAAACGGCCAGCATTTCGATCAGCGTGAATCCCGCCCTGGGATTCCCGCGCGCGCGCCGACGCCGAGTCATTTCGTCGCCAATTCGTTGATGCCGAGCACGGCGTCCATGACGGTCATGATCAGGCCTCCGACGACCATCGCGATGACGATCGTCAGCGCGGGCGTGACGAGGCCCATGACGCGCTCGATTGCGCGCTGCGTTTGCTTCTCGTACATGAGTCCGACGCGCAGCAGCATGGCGTCGAGCTTGCCCGTCTCCTCGCCGATCGAAATCATCTGCGGGGCGACGCGCGGAAGCGCCTCGATGCGGCCGAGTGAGGCGCTGAGGCCGGCGCCGCCGCGCACCGCCTCGATCGCCGCTTCGATCTCGGCGCCCAAATAGCGGTTGGACAGCGCCGAACGTCCGCATTCGAGCGCGGGCAGTAAGGGCACGCCCGCCTTGAGCAGAGAGCCGAGCGTATGGGCGAATCTCGCGGTCTCGTATTGCGCGTTCAGCGCGCCGACATAGGGAATGCGCAAGACGTTGCGGTCGAGCGCCACCATCCAAGCCGGGCGCTGCGCCGCGGCGCGCAGGAAGAGGAAGACGCCGAGCCCGAAGCAGGCGAAGACCGCCGCGATGGGCCGCCAATTGGCCTCGACGTCGAGGATGAATTGCAGGCCCGACGGCATCGGGCGGTTGTTGTCGGTGAAGATCGGCGCGATGTTCGGCACGAGCGTCGCCAGCACGATGGAGGTCGAGATGATGGCGAGCGTGATCAGCAGCGCCGGATAGACGAGCGCACTCGTGATGCGCGAGCGCAATTCGACGCGGCGCTCCAGCATGTCGGCGAGATCGTTCATCGCCTGGCCGACGTCGCCGATCGTTTCGCCGGCATGGACCACATTGACGTATTCGGTCGAAAAGACGTCGGGCCGCTTGGTGAGCGCGTCGGAGAGGGACGAGCCGTTGACGACGCGGCCCAATATTTCCTCGGCGAGCTGACGCAGGCTTGGACTGGCGGTCTGCGCCGCCAAAATGCGCAGGCTGTTGTCGAGCGGAATGTCCGCTTCCTCCAGCGTTGCGAATTCGCGCGTGAAGGAGGCGAGCTCGGCGAGATTTGGCGGTCGCGGCCCGAAGGAGAAGAAAGACGAGCCCCCGCTCTTCGCGGCGCCGACTGGCCGCGTCTCGAACGGCGTGAGCCCACGCCGCCACAGCGCGTCCTCGGCCTCGTCTTGGGCCTCGGCGGCGATTTCGCCTTCGACGAGATCGCCGGCGGCGGAATAGGCGCGGTAACGAAACGTCGCCATGCTAATCCATCCGCGTCACGCGCAGCACTTCGTCCACGCTGGTTTCGCCGCGCCACGCCTTGGCCATGCCGCACTGATACATCGTCGTCATGCCGGCGCTGCGCGCCGCCGCCTCCAGCGCCGAATCCGGCACCGCCTCGCAGACGAGCCTTTGCAGCTGGTCGTTCATGACGAGAAGCTCCGCGATTGTGGAGCGGCCCAAATAGCCGGAGTTGCGGCAATGCGAACAGCCCGCCGGCGCGCGCAGCCGATCCTTCTCCTTGGCGAAGGGCTCGGCGGCGAGCCGCGTGCGCCATTGCGCGCGCGTCTCCAAGTGGGCTTCGCAATGCGGACACAGCCGGCGCACCAAGCGCTGCGCCAGAACGGCCTTGACGGTCGAGGCGATGAGATAGCTCTCGACCCCCATGTCGATGAGGCGGGTGATCGAGGCGGCGGCGCCGTTGGTGTGCAAGGTCGAGAACACCAAATGGCCAGTCAGCGACGCCTGAATGGCGATCCGCGCCGTCTCCGCGTCGCGAATTTCGCCGATCATGATGATGTCTGGGTCTTGGCGCAATATGGCGCGCAGCGTGTGCGGAAAGTCGAGGCCGATCGCCGGCTGCACATGCACCTGATTGACGCCGGCGAGCTGATATTCGATCGGATCCTCGACCGTGAAGACCTTCACGTCCGGATTGGACAGCTCCTTGAGCGCCGTATAGAGCGTTGTCGTCTTGCCGCTGCCGGTCGGTCCCGTGACGAGCACGATGCCGTTGGGATTGCGCATCGTCCTGCGCAGCGTCTCGATGGTGTCCGGCTCGAACCCGAGCGCAGCGAAATCCAGCGTCGTCTGGCTGCGGTCGAGAATGCGCAGCACGATGCTTTCGCCATGCGCCGTCGGTATGGTCGAGACGCGAAAGTCGATGTCGACGCCGCGCACGGCAAGCTTGATGCGCCCGTCCTGCGGCAAGCGCCGCTCGGCGATGTCGAGGCGCGACATGATCTTGATGCGCGAGGCGATCGCCGCCTTCAACCCCGGCGGCAGACTCTCCATCTGGCGCAGCACGCCGTCGATGCGGTAGCGCACGAGCACAGATTCGAGCGTCGGCTCGATGTGAATGTCGGAGGCCCGCGCCTCGATGGCGTCCGCGACGATCTGGTTGACGCGCCGGATCACCGGCGCTTCGTTGGCGATGTCGCGCAGGCGCTGCAAATCGAATTCGCTGGCCGCCTCGGTATGGGCGGTGTCGTCGACGAGCGAGACGCCCTCGCGCTTCTTGCCGTAGAGGCCGGACCAGGCCTTTTCGAAAAGCGCCGGCGTCATCAGGCGCAATTCGAAAGTCAGGCCGGTCGAATAGGCGAGCGCGTCGACCGGCTCGAGGTCGAGCGGGTCGAGCAGCGCCAGCGCAGCTTGGCCGGAGTCGAGCAACAGCGGCAATAGCCCGCTGGCGCGCAGGAATTTCTCGGGGATCTCCTCGCTCAACACCGGTTCGAGCGGAATGTCGCGGGGCTCGATCAGCGGAATGCGCAGGAATTTGCTCAAATGGTCGCAAAGGTCGGTCTCGGAGACGAGGCCGAGTTTCGTCAGCACGAGATCGAAACGCTCGCCGCTCTGCCGGGCCGCACGCTGGGAGCGTTGCAAAGCAAGTTCGTCGAGAGCCTGCGCTTCGAGCAGAAAGGCCCCGAATTCCTCGAAAAACGCCGCGCTTCTCGGATCGTAGCGTCGCGGCGACAACTCCCGCGCATTCGACGATCGTGCACCCTCCATTCGCCGTTCCTTCGAGCTTCGCATGCCCAACGCGCCGCCTGCGCCGATCACGCGCGGCTTGTGTTATCCCTGGCGGAAGGCGCCATCAAGACGC
>JBEKSH010000534.1:0-3371 GCA_049517235.1 Roseiarcus sp.
CGCATGATGGCGAAGGCGATCTTGGACGCCAAGCCGGCCGGCAACTACGCCTTCATCAAGGGCGACCAGGGCGACCCGAACGCCGACTTCCTGTTCTCGGGCATCAAAGAGGTGCTGAAGGCGGCGATAGACTCGGGCAAGATCAAGAACGTCGGCGAGACATACACCGACACCTGGAAGCCCGACAACGCGCAGAAGGAAATGGAGCAGATCCTCACCAAGAACAACAACAAGGTCGACGCGGCCGTCGTCGAGAACGACGGCATGGCCGGCGGCGCCGTGGCGGCGCTGACCGCGCAGGGCCTCGCCGGCGTCGTGCCGGTCTCCGGCCAGGACGGCGACAAGGCGGCGATCAACCGCATCGCGCTGGGCACCCAAACCGTGTCGATCTGGAAGGACGCGCGCGACCTCGGCAAGGCCTCCGGCGAGGCGGCGGTGGCGCTCGCCCAAGGCAAGAAGAAGAGCGAGATCGCCGGCGTGAAGCCGTTCTCGGGCGGCCCGAAGCACATGACGGTCGACGGAATCCTGCTGACGCCGCTCGCCATCACCAAGGCCAATCTCAACGTGATCGTCGACAAGGGCTGGATCACCAAGGCCGAAGTCTGCGCCGGCGTGAAGGCGGACGCGACTCCTTACTGCAAGTGAGTTGACCCCGCCCAAGGGCGGTGAGACAAGTTATGGCCGCGTCGCTCGCAAGGCGGCGCGGCTTTTTCAAGACTGCGCTTGCGTTAGGCATCGCGCCGGGCGGGTAACAAGAAAAGACCGAGGGGGGAAGCATGTCCTCAACAGCGCCGAGCGCGATCGGCGGAGCGCCGGACGAACCGCTGATTCGCAGGCTGCTGCGCGCCACCGAGATCGACACCCGCATGATCGGCATGATCGCCGCGCTGGCGCTGATCTGGATCACCTTCCACTTCTATACGGTCGTCGCCAGCGGCGAAGGCGTGTTTCTGACGCCGCGCAACTTGTGGAACCTGACCGTCCAGACCTCGTCGATCGCGGTGATGGCGACCGGCATGGTGCTGGTCATCGTCATGCGCCACATCGATCTCTCCGTCGGTTCGATCGTCGCCTTCGTCTCGACGATCATCGGCGTGACGCAGGTCTATTTCCTGCCCCACTATCTCGGCCTTGATAGCCCGGCGATCTGGATCCTCACCGTCATTCTCGGCCTGATCATCGGCGCCGCGATCGGCGCCTTCCATGGCGCTCTGGTCGCCTATCTCGGCATCCCCGCCTTCATCGTCACGTTAGGGGGACAATTGTTCTGGCGCGGCGCGGCCTGGTGGGTGACGGCCGGCGCCACCATCGCGCCGCTCGACGAACGTTTCTCGCTGATCGGCGGCGGCCCACGCGGTTCGATCGGCGGAACAGCGAGCTGGGCGCTGGCGGCGCTCGCGTGCATCGGCATCGTCGCCGGGCTCTTGGCCGGGCGGCGGCGCCGGGCGCGCTATAACTTCCCGCAGCGGCCGATGTGGGCGGAAGTGACGATCGCGGCGATCGGTTGCTTCGTCGCTCTCGGCGCCACCGCGATCGTCAACGCCTATCCCTGGCCCGAGCGGGTCGCCGCGCGCTACGCCGAGACGCACATTCCCCCCATCCCCGTGCCGGAAGGCGGCCTGTTCATCTCGACCGGCTATGCGATCCCGGTGCTGATCGCCCTCGTCGCCGGCGGGGTGATGACCTTCATCGCCAAGCGCACCCGCTTCGGCCGCTATGTCTACGCGATCGGCGGCAATCCGGAGGCGGCCGAGCTCGCCGGCGTCAACACCAAGCGGATCACGGTAGCGGCGTTCGCGGTGATGGGGACGCTGGCGGCGATCTCGGCCTGCATCGATTCGGCCCGCCTCGACTCGGCGACCAACGCGCTGGGTTCGCTCGACGAGCTCTATGTCATCGCCGCCGCGGTGATCGGCGGCACGTCGCTGTCCGGCGGCGTCGGCACGATCTACGGCGCGCTGATCGGCGCGGTGGTCATCCAGTCGTTGCAGTCGGGCATGGTGCTGCTCGGCTTCGACGCGGCGTTCCAGCAGATGGTCGTCGGCGCCGTGCTGGTCGGCGCGGTCGGCATCGACACCTACTATCGCCGCAGAACCGCCAAAGGGTGAGCCATGGAAGCCACTGCGAAAACCCCGCTCGTCGAGATGAGGGACATCTCGCTGGCGTTCGGCGGTTTGAAAGCGGTCGACCACGCCTCAGTCGACCTCTATCCCGGCGAGGTCGTCGGTCTGCTCGGCCACAACGGCGCCGGCAAGTCGTGCCTGATCAAGGTTCTGTCGGGCGCCTACAAGCGCGACGGCGGACACATCTTCATCAACGGCGAGGAAGCGACGATCAACAACCCGCGCGACGCCAAGCATTACGGCATCGAGACGATCTACCAGACGCTGGCGCTCGCCGATAACGTCGACGCCGCGTCGAACCTCTATCTCGGCCGCGAAATCCTCACCCGCTGGGGAACGCTGAACGATTCGGCGATGGAGGCGGAGGCGCGCAAGGTCATGGGGCGGCTCAATCCCAATTTCCGCCGCTTCAAGGACCCGGTGACTTCGCTTTCCGGCGGACAGCGCCAATCCGTGGCGATCGCGCGCGCGATCCATTTCGACGCGCGCATCCTCATCATGGACGAACCGACGGCGGCGCTGGGGCCGCAGGAGACCGCCCAGGTCGGCGAGCTGATCAAGCAGCTCAAGTCCGAGGGCATCGGCATTTTCCTCATCAGCCATGACATTCACGATGTCTTCGATCTCGCCGACCGCGTCGCGGTGATGAAGAACGGCCAGATCGTGGGAACCGGGCGTGTCAAGGACCTCACCAAGGACGAGGTGCTGGGCATGATCATTCTGGGCAAGTGCCCGCCCGGCGCGATCCCTGGCCCCGGCGCCATCCGCGCCAATTGACGGATCAGGCCGAACGCCGACCGAGAGGCCAGGCCTCCGCGCAGCGGCGGCGCTTGAAGCTTGAAATGACCGGTCGCCTCAACCCTTGATCGCGCCCGCCGTCAAGCCCGCGACAATGTATTTCTGGGCCATGACGAACATGACGATGGCGGGCAGGATCGTCAGCGTGATGAAGGCGAGCACCAATTGCCAGGAGGTCGAGTATTGGCCCTGATAGGCCATCAATCCGAGGGTCCAGGGATAGCGGCTCTCGCTGTTGAGCACGACGAGCGGCAGCAGATAATTGTTCCAACTGCCGACGAAGGCGATCACCGCGACCGTCGACAGGATCGGTAGCGACAGCGGCAGCGTGATGTAAAAGAAGTAGTGGATGTAGCCGCACCCGTCCATCAGTGCCGCGTCGAGAAGCTCGTACGGCAATTGGCGAAAGGCGTTGCGCAATAGGAGAATGCCCATCCCGAGCGCGAAAGC
>JBEKSH010000535.1:0-3370 GCA_049517235.1 Roseiarcus sp.
GCCGGGAAGACTGGGGAGCGGCGCGCGGCCGGCGTCAATTTGTCGTGAAGGGAGCGGCGGCGGCGGCGGCGAGCGAAGGAGCGGCATGGTTAGCGTCGTCCGCCCGGCGTTGACAATACGCCTGCCTGGTATGGTAGGCTAACACCATCGGCCGCCATAGCGCATGAGTTCGGGAATCCCTGCGGCGCGCGAGGTTGCGGTTATGCTCCAGACCGATCGCCCTACCGACTCGGTCTTCGCCCAGGCCGCGAAGCTGCGCGGCATCCTCGAATCCGCCGTCCCGGCCATCATCAGCATCGATAGCCAGGGCGTGATCGAGAGCGTCAATCCGTCCACCGAGCGGTTGTTCGGCTATCGCGCCGCCGAACTCGTCGGTCAGAACGTCAAGGTTCTGATGCCGGAGCCCACCCGGGTCGAGCACGACGGCTATCTCGGCAATTATCTCAGCACCGGCGTCAAGAAGGTGATCGGCGTCGGCCGCGAAGTGATCGGGCGGCGCAAGAACGGCGCGACGTTTCCCCTGCATCTGTCGATCAGCGAATTCGCCGCGGAGGGAAGGCGCTATTTCACCGGGATGATCTACGACCTGAGCGACCGCCGGCATGTCGAGGAGGCGCTCAGGGAAAGCGAGCGCCGTCTCGCGCAGGCGCAGAAGATGGAGGCGGTCGGCCAGCTCACCGGCGGCATCGCGCACGACTTCAACAACCTGCTGCTGGTGATAACGGGAAATCTGGAGCTCCTCGAATCGCGCGTCGAGGGGTGCGAAGCGAGGAGCCTGCTGAAGGAGGCGCAAGACGCGGCGGCCCTCGGCTCGAAGCTCACCGACCAACTGCTGACCTTCTCGCGGCAGCGGCATCTCGATCCTCACACCATCCGATTGAACGATCTGGCTGTCGGAATCGCCGACATGATGCGTCGGACGCTCGGCGAGCACATCACGCTTTCCACGTCGCTTGCGCAAGATCTGTGGGAGACGCGCGCGGACCCGGGACAATTCCAGAGCGCGATCGTCAACATGGCGGTCAACGCGCGCGACGCCATGCCGGACGGCGGCAAACTGATTATCGAGACGCGCAATTTCATGTTCGAAGCGGACAGCCTGGACTTCCTCCCCGAATTGAAGCCGGGCGAATATGTGCAGCTGTCGATATCAGACACCGGGACCGGCATGCCGCCCGAGGTGCGCGATCGCGCGTTCGAACCCTTCTTCACCACCAAGGAGAAGGGCCGCGGCACGGGGCTGGGCCTCGCCATGGTCTATGGATTCGTGAGGCAGTCGGGCGGGCATGTCACAATCTACAGCGAGGTCGGCCATGGAACGACCATCAATCTGTATTTTCCGCGCGCTTGCGGCGCATCCGCCGCCCAACCGGCGGACAGGACGATGACCAACGCCGCCTCGCAAGCGCGCGAAACAGTGCTTGTCGTGGAGGACGACGAGCGGGTGCGCCGGCTTACCGCGAGGCGGCTCAAGATGATCGGCTATGAAGTCATCGAGGCGATCGACGGCCCAAGGGCGCTGGAAGTGCTCAATCGCGGCGACAAGGTGGACCTGGTGTTCACCGATTTGGTCATGCCGGGAGGGCTGTCGGGCCGCGAAGTCGCAACGCACGCGCGAATGATCCGGCCCGGCGTCAAAGTGTTGCTGACGTCAGGATATTCCGAGGAGCTTGTGCACGGCGACGACTTGCAACACGAGCGGCTCAGAGTGCTGCGCAAGCCGTACCGTCAAGCCGACCTTGCGTTCGCCCTGCGCGAGGTTCTTGGCGAAAGCGCCGACTGAAGAAACGGCCGGTCGGCCGCCGGTCCGCCTGAAATGGACGAGACGGCGGGCGGGCGGCGTCGAGCGGCGGCCGCGCCCCGCGGCGTTCGCCGCGGGGCGACTTGACGCAGATCAACGCAAGCCCGCCGCGCATAGGCTCTGATTGCGCGAACAAAAGTGGGGAATGCAGCCATGGCGGACAATTCAGTCTATCTTCGGTGGTTCGCGAGCGTCGGCAATGACGACGTCGCGCTGGTCGGCGGAAAGAACGCGTCGCTCGGCGAGATGTATCATGAGCTGGGTTCGCAAGGCATCCGTATACCGAACGGCTTTGCGCTCACCGCCCAATCCTATTACGAGGCGCTGGAAGCCGCCAACGCCGGGCCGGCGCTGCATGCGCTGTTGGACAACCTGGATATCACCGATCTGGCGCTCCTGGCGAAGAACGCCGCCGAGGCCCGCCGCATCGTCCATGCCGCGACCGGCGCCGGCGCCATGCGGCAGCGGATCGCCGCGGCCTATCAGGTCCTTGAGAAGGAATATGGGGCCAATGTCGCGGTCGCCGTGCGCAGCTCCGCCACCGCCGAGGATTTGCCGACCGCGAGCTTCGCCGGCCAGCATGAGACCTATCTCAACATCAGCGGCGCCGACGATCTGTTCGAAGCCTGCCGCCAATGCTTCGCTTCGCTGTTTACCGATCGGGGCATCGTGTATCGCGTCAACAACGGATTCGATCACTTCAAGGTCGGCCTTTCCGTCGGCGTCATGAAGATGGTCCGCTCGGACATTGGGGCGAGCGGCGTGATCTTCACGCTCGACACCGAGTCCGGCTTTCGCGATGTCGTGCTGATTACCGGCTCCTACGGCCTGGGCGAGAACGTCGTGCAGGGAACGGTCGATCCCGACGAGTTCTATGTCCACAAGCCGACGTTCCGTAAGGGCCATCGGGCCGTGTTGCGCCGCTCCCTGGGGCAGAAGCAAGTCACCATGACCCTCAAGAAGGGCCATACCGGCTCCAGCACCCGCAACGAGCCGACCTCGCTCGTAAAGCAGGCGCGCTTCTGTCTCACGGATGACGAGGCGCTGACGCTCGCGGGCTACGCCATCGCGATCGAGGACCATTATTCGGCCCGCGCCGGCCATCCGCAGCCGATGGACATCGAATGGGCGAAGGACGGCGTCGACGGCCTGTTGTACATCGTTCAGGCGCGGCCGGAGACGGTGGCTTCCCGGAGGTCCGCCACCATGCTCGAAACCTACGCGCTGACCGGCGACGGCCCCGTGCTGGTCTCCGGCAAGGCGGTCGGCGAGAAGATCGGCAGCGGCGTGGTCCGCGTGATCGCTTCGACCGAGGAGCTGAGGACCTTCCGGCCCGGCGAAGTGCTGGTGGCCAGCGCCACGAATCCCGATTGGGAGCCGGTGATGAAGACCGCCGGCGCCATCGTCACCGACCATGGCGGGCGCACCTGCCATGCGGCGATCGTCGCCCGCGAACTCGGCGTGCCGGCAATAGTCGGCACGGGGAATGCGACAACTACTCTTAAGACCGGCGCGCGCGTCACGGTCTCCTGCGCCGGCGAGACGGGCGCGGTCTACGCAGGCGACGTT
>JBEKSH010000536.1:0-3357 GCA_049517235.1 Roseiarcus sp.
GAAGCGGCAATCTTGCAGGCAGTGCGTGAGGCAGACGAAGAGCCGGACACCGCCCCGGCTCGCCACCTGGAGCGTACGATCGGCGCGGTCTTTCGATCCTGGGACAATCCGCGCGCCAAAGCTTATCGGAAGCACCACGCGATCCCCGACGATCTGGGGACCGCCGTCACCGTTCAGGCGATGGTCTTCGGCAATCTCGATGAAAACTCAGGTTCCGGCGCAGCGTTCCCACGCAACCAGAACACGGGAGAGCCGACACTCTACGGCGAATATCTCACGGGACGCCAGGGCGAGGATATCGTTTCCGGTACGCACACGCCGGTCGCCCTCGCCGATCCTCAAGCTTTGCCTGCTGGGTTGCGCGATTCTCTCTTTGCTTGCGGTCGGCAGCTCGAAGCGATCTATCGCGATGCCGTCGACATCGAGTTCACGATGGAGGCGTCGCGCCTCTACCTGCTGCAAGTTCGCCCCGCCAAGCGGACGGCCCATGCTGCTGTCGGGATCGCAGTCGAGGGCGTCGAAGAAGGCCTGATGGCATGCGATGATGTGCTCAACCGTGTCTCGGCCGAGCAATTGCGCAAGCTGCTTCGTCCGGTGTTCGACGAAGCGGAATTGCGCAAAGCACGCGAACTTGCGCAAGGGCTCGACTCTTCGCCGGGGCATGCACACGGCGCGGCGGTTCTCGACTCCGATAGCGCGAGGGCACTCGCATCGCAGGGCGAGCAGGTCATCCTCGTGCGGCCGACGAGAAGCCCACAAGATATCCGCGGAATGCTGGCAGCCGCCGGGATCGTCACCGCAAAAGGCGGAGCGCTGAACGATGCAGCGGTGGTTTCACGGGTGCTCGACAAGCCGTGCATCGTTGGCTGTGAAAGGCGCACGAACGCGAAGCTGAGATCAGCGCGCTCGTGCAGCACGCCTGTACCCCGGCGCTGGCTGACAGCCGAGGATTGCCGCTCCATATCCGGCTTCCGCGTGTGGGCTCGGACCACGTCCGGCGCCTTGTCGCTAATTGGGTGGATCTGCCGGCACATCTGTTTTTACCGCTCGGGATGCCGGCCTACCATGCCGCTATCCTGCGAGGCCTTGCGGCCGCGGCACGCGAAACGAATCATTCGAGGCTTACGGCATTGATTGCCGGCATCACCGATGCTGGCGAATTCCAGCGCTTTGGCGCGGAAGTCGCCAGGACTGGCCAAATCGCCGCCGGAGCCATAATCCAGAACATAGCCGCGCTCAGTGCTGGCAAAGCGATGGCGAAGCAAGGCATGCCGCTGTGGATCGAGATCAGTGAGATCATTCCAACCATGTATGGCTTCCCAACCGAGGTTCTGGACGTTCAAAGGGCGATGCAGGAGTATGTGGCGGCGGGCTATGTCGCGGCCAATCCCTCGAAAGAAATCGGAACCTTTCTCACCGATCTCGTGTTACCGTTGAATGCAGAGGAAATGTCCGAGGCATGGGTCGGTATAGACTGTACCGGGTGCAGCCTCGAACTCGTGGTTGAACTCTTCCGAAGAGGGTTCACGACCTTTTCCGTTCCGCCCGGCCGGCGTGATGAGGTTCGTCTGGAATTCGGCCAGCAAGCTTTGGAGTTCAGCAATGGCAGTTGATCAAGCGTTGGGCCTTGTCGAAACCGTGGGGCTCGTGGCCGCGACCCAGGCGGCGGATGCCATGGCAAAAGCGGCCAATGTCAAAATCGTGACGCGGCAGCAGCCGGGCGGCGGCCTCATTGCCATTCTCGTGCGAGGTGACGTCGGCGCGGTCAAGGCAGCCGTCGAAGCGGGAGCTGCCGCGGCAAGACCATTGGGCAAAGTCGTCTCCGCCCATGTCATCCCGCGGCTCCACGAAGAGGTTGAGGACATTCTGGAGAGGCCGCCTGTGCGCTAGTCTTCTGTCACAAACATTTGCGTCCGGCCCGTGCTTTGGCGAGAGCATTTTTGGCGCGGCGGTGCTTGGTGAGGATGGATTTGGCATTGGCGCTCCATGTGAAGATCCTATGAGGGCGATCGGCGACCAAGGTTCGAATATCCCTGGTTCGTCGCATGACCTCAAGGAGAGAGAAGATGACACAAGTCGTAAGACCCGCGCCGGCTGCCTTCGATTACAATTCCACCATCATTGGCGCTCTGGAATTGGGCGAGAAGAAATGGGCGCTCCCTGTTCAATTGGCCGGAGTTAACCGGCATTCCCGACATGTGGACATGTGTTGGAAGCTCGCGGTGACGACCTGGCTGCTTTCGTCGAGCTGTTAAAGGCCAGGTGCGTAGCGGCGGGGCACAAGATCGCGCGGGTTATACTCACCCATGAAGCCGGGCGCGACGGATTCTGGCTGGCGCGTTTTCTGGTCCGACGCGGCGTCGAAGTCCATGTGATTCAGCCATCGAGCCTTCCAGTCGATAGGCGGGCGCGACGGGCAAAGACAGATATCATCGATGTCGAGATATTTGTGCGCACTTTGATGGCTTGGCTGCGGGGCGAGCCTCGGGTCTGTTCGATGGCGCCGATTCCGAGCGAAGCGGACGAGGAAGCGCGGCGAGCGTATCGGGAACGGGAGGATTTGACCGAAGAAAGGCGATCAACCGTCAACAAGATCGACGCCATTCTGGCGACGCTGGGCGCAAAGGGATTCAAGGCTTTGCGGCGCGATCGACGCAAGCAATTGGCTTCGCTGCGCCAACCGGATGGCGATCCCGCTCCTCAAAGGGCGCGGGGACGTATCGAACGTTTGCTCGATCGACGCGCGCTCGGCGGCTATGTCGGGCTTGGAGGAACACCATTCTCCAGTGGCGGCAGCGAACGTGAACAAGGGATCGGGAAAGACGGGAATCGCCGCAGACGATTGCACGCGTCGATGGTCGAACTCGCATGGATGTGGCTGCGCCGGCAACCGGACAGCGCCTTGTACATCTAGTTTCGCGCTCGTGTCGGCCAAATTGAAGGGCGGATCAAGAAAATTATGATGTGGCGCTGGCCCGCAAGCTGCTGGTGGCCTCGGTCGCCAATTGCAAGAACGGCATCAGCTCCTACGAGATGGCGCGCGACTTGGGCATCACGCAAAAATCAGCTTGGTTCATGGATCATCGTATTCGCCTTGCCCGCCATGAACACGCTCGTGAGCGCTTAATCCGCCGAACCGCCGTGGTACGGACCCGTATGCCCGGTGGTGTGGGAGGGGCGGCGTCGCGAGACGCCCCCCTTATCCCGATTTACCGAGGCCACGCGCCTCGCCACGCTCGACCAGGTCGGGCGTGATCAGCCAGATCGACAAAAGGCTGCTATAGCACTGGACATGCAACACGGTATCTACCGCGAACGCCGCACCAAACCCTCCCGAAATCGAAAAGCAAATGGGCC
>JBEKSH010000537.1:0-3352 GCA_049517235.1 Roseiarcus sp.
CGCACATCGATCGCCTCGACAAACCCGCCGCGGGCGGGTGGAACCGCGACGATGACCGGCGCGACGGGCAACAGTTTGCGCGCCTCGCCCAGAAAATCGCGCGGGCCGCCGAGCAGCGCGACCATGCGCTCGAAGCGCTCGGCGGCGGCGCCGCTCACCAGCGCGCTTTCCATCGCGGCGCGGCCGAGCGCCGCGCTTTGCGTGAGCCCGCCCAGCGCCAGCAATTCGGCGCCCAGCGCGATGGTCACTTCGTGGAGCCGCGGATCGCGCTTGGCGCCGGTGAGATAGTCGACGGCGTTCTGCACCTCCACCGCATTGCCCGCCGCGCTGGCGAGCGGCTCATTCATGTCGGTGATCAGCGAGGTCGTCGGCAGCCCGGCGCCCGTGGCCACCGCGGCCAGGCTTTGCGCGAGTTCGCGCGCGCCCGAAAGAGTCGTCATGAAGGCGCCCGAGCCGGTCTTGACGTCCATCGCCAGCCCTTGCAGGCCCGCCGCCAGTTTTTTCGACAGGATCGAGGCGGTGATCAGCGCGATCGACTCCACCGTCGCCGTCACGTCGCGGATCGCATAGAGGCGCTTGTCGGCGGGCGCGAGATCGGCGGTCTGGCCGATGATCGCGCAGCCGGCCTCGGCCACCGTGCGCCGGAACAGCGCGAGGTCGGGCTGCGCGTCATAGCCGGAGATCGACTCGAGCTTGTCCAGCGTCCCCCCGGTGTGGCCGAGGCCGCGCCCCGAAATCATCGGCGTGAAAGCTCCGCAGGCCGCCAGCATCGGCGCGAGCATCAGGCTGACGTTGTCGCCGACGCCGCCGGTCGAATGCTTGTCGAGAATGGGACCGGGCAGCCGCGCCTCGCGCCAGTCGATGACCGAGCCCGAGCGCATCATCGCGCGGGTCAGCGCCACGCGTTCGTCAAGGCTCATGCCCCTAAAGAACACCGCCATCGCGAAGGCCGCGGCCTGACCCTCGGTGACGGCGCCCGAAGTGAGGCCGGCGATGAAGCTGTCGATCTCTTCGGCGCGAAGCGTCTCGCCGTCGCGCTTCCGGCGGATGGTCTCTTGCGGCAGCATCAGGCGGCCTCGGGGCTCGAATCGTCATGCGCCCTGATGAAGGCGCGCAGCAATCGCTTGAATTTCGCCGAGCCTTCGTTCGCCACCTCTTTGGTCTCGGCATGGCTGGGATCGCCGCCCGACAGGCCCGCCGCGAAATTCGTCACCAGCGAAACCGCGACGCAGCGCAGCCCATGGAAGCGCGCGAGGATGACCTCGGGCGCCGTCGACATGCCGACGAGGTCCGCGCCGAGAATTTTCGCGGCGCGGATTTCCGCGGGCGTTTCGAAGCTCGGCCCGGAAAACCACATATAGACGCCTTCATGCAGGTCGATCCCGGCGGCGGCGGCGGCGCCTTTGAGCGTCGCGCGCAACGCCGGATCGTAGGCCTGCGTCAGCGGCACGAAGCGGTCGTCCGAACGCAGGCCGATCAGCGGATTGGTTCCGGCGAAATTGATGTGGTCGGCGATCGCCACGAGCGCGGGCGGGCGCCATTCCTCGCGCAGCCCGCCCGCCGCGTTGGTGAGAAACAGCGTCCGCCCGCCGAGCCGCTTGAACGTCTCGATGGCGATCGCCATCGCGCGGGGCTCGCCCCGTTCATAATAATGGCCGCGCCCCTGGAACAGCGCGACGCGTTTGCCCTCCAGCTCGCCCACGACGAGCCGCCCGGCGTGTCCCGACACCGTCGGCCTGGGAAAACCCGGCAGATCCTCATAGGGAACCGAAACGGCGCCCTCGGCTTCCTCGGCCAGCGAACCCAGGCCCGAACCGAGCACGAAGCCGAGCGCGGCGAGTTCGCCCAAACCCCGCCGGCGCAGGACTTCGATCGCTTCATCGCTGTTCGTCGTCATGGCGGCCTTTCTTCGCGGGCGCTCCCGGGGTTTGCGAGCAGGGCGGGGCTCGGAGCGGCCGCAACCGCGTCATCGCTTCAAATGCTCCGGGCCGAACGAATAGGGCAGCAGTTCGGCGAGCGACAGGGTTATGCGCAAACCATCGCGTCCGGCGACGTGGATCGGCGTCTGCGGCGAGGCGAATTCGCGGATGCGCTGGCGGCAGCCGCCGCATGGCGTGCACAGGCCCTCGCCGTCGCCGATCACCAGGATTTCCTCGATATGCCGTTCTCCGGCCAGGGCCATCGCGCTGATCGCGCCGGTCTCCGCGCAAGCGCCCTCGGGATAGGCGGCGTTCTCGACATTGCAGCCGGTGAAAATCGCGCCCGACGGCGTGCGCAGCGCCGCGCCGACGTTGAAGCGCGAATAGGGCGCATAGGCGTGGCGCTGCGCCGCTTTGGCCGCATCGAGCAACGCCGCAATCGACGAGTCAGCGCTCTTTGACATAAGGAATTCCCGATGCTTTGGGGGGGATCGCCTTGCCGATGAACCCGGCCAACAAGACGACGGTCAGCACGTAAGGCAGCGCTTCGATCGCCTGCACCGGGACTTCGCCGACGCCTGGGACCACGAATCCCTGCAGGCGGATCGACAGCGCGTCCAGAAAGCCGAACAGCAGGCAGGTGGCGAGCGCCGGCAGCGGGCGCCATTTGGCGAACACCAGCGCTGCGAGCGCGATGAATCCCTTGCCGGCGCTCATATGCGGCTGGAAGTAGGCGGCCTGGGCGATGGAGAGATAGACGCCGGATAGACCGACCAGCACGCCGCAGATCACCACGGCCGCGTAGCGCAGCGCGCGCACGGAAATGCCGGCCGTGTCGACGGCGGCGGGATTTTCGCCGACCGCGCGCAAGCGAAGGCCGAAACGCGTCTTGTAGAGGACCCACCAGGTGATCGGCCCCAGCGCGAAAGCGGCATAGGTCAAGATATCGTGGCCCGAAATCAGATATTGATAGATCGGGCCGAGGATCGGGACGGCGCCAAAGCTTTGCGCAAACGGCAGATTGATCGCATTGAACAGAGCCGAAGCGTCGATTTGCGGCGTGCGCCCGCCCTGGCTCCACAGGGCGTTGCCGATCAACGCCGTCATGCCGTCGGCCACCATATTGATCGCGGTGCCCGATACGATCTGGTTGGCGCGCTGATCGATCGAGGCGTAGCCATGCACCAGCGATATGCCGATGCTGGCGAGGACGCCGGCGCCGAGCCCCATCCAGGCGCTGCCAGTCATCGTCGCCACAGCCGCGGCGGCGAACGCCCCCGTCAACATTTTCCCCTCGAGGCCGATGTCGACGATGCCCGAACGCTCGGACCACAGACCGGCGAGGCAAGCGAGAATAAGCGGCACAGACAAGCGTATGCCGGAACCGAGCATGATTATGGCGGCGTCGAAAGCTTCCACGACGCTCAGCTCCG
>JBEKSH010000538.1:0-3343 GCA_049517235.1 Roseiarcus sp.
GGCCGCGGAAACCATCAAGCGTCTCACACTGGAATTGGGCGGGCAGTGTCCCTTCGTCGTGCTTGACGACGCCGACATCTCGGATGCGGCGAGCGCGGCGGCGCGTCGGTCCTTTTCGAATATGGGCCAGATATGCATCGCAGTGAATCGCATCTTGGTCGCGGACAAGATTCACGACTCGTTTGTGGAGGCTTTGGTCGCGGAGACGCGCCGCATAAGATTGGGCCATGGCGTCGCGCCCGGCGTGCTCTACGGGCCTATGCTGCATGAAGGCGCGCGTAGCCGTGTCGAACGTCATGTCGAGGATGCGGTGCGTCGCGGCGGCAAGCTGCTGGTTGGTGGCGCGAGGCCTGATGGGCCTGGTCTGGATCGCGGCTTCTTTTTCGAGCCCACGCTGATTGACGAGGCGCCAGACGAGGCGCTCGTCATGACCGAAGAAAGCTATGGACCGATCGCCGCTATTCGGCGTGTGCGCGGCGACGACGACGCTTTAGCCGTCGCCAACTCGCTGCCTTTTGGCTTGGCGGCCTACGTCTATTCGCAAGATCTCGAACGCGCGTGGTCGTTCGCCGAGCGTCTGGAAACGGGCGCCGTTGGCGTTAACATTAACGACACGACCGAACTTCAAGCGCCATTTGGCGGTTGGAAATTGTCCGGCGTCGGTCGAGAGCTCGGCCCGGAGGGCCTGATGGCGTATCGCGAGACGAAGCACATCAAGATTCGTTTTCGCCGTAATGAAGGCGGTCATTCTTGAATCTGGATATGAAAACGCGTCCAACCCTGACCCCATCCGAGTTTGATTCATGCCGTTGATTGGTCACGCTAACCGCCATTTCCGAAGGGGGCCACGTTTCGCGCGAGGAATGACCCCGCCAAAGTTTCATCTTTTCGAACGAAATCAATAGGCTGGGTGACTTAATCGGTGGGGTCGGAGTTGGGCGCGTTTTCACACTATAGGCCAAAAGAGCGCGTACCAGCGTCTCGCCGTCGATTTTGTCGGTCTTCGCTCGCCGCCGTCGACGCGACGTCAAAATCGACGCGGCGTCGACCACGTGGCTTTCGATCCCTTCGCTCTGCGGAACGCGGTGGATCCAGAATGCCCAGCAAACTGATGGCTGATGCAGAATACCTCGCTGCATTCATGAAGGGGGGAACCGTGATCATTCCGAACCTGGGGCGCGAACAGATTTATCGGCACGTTTAGTTCGCCGCGCCTTCTTCTTTCTTCAACATCTCAAGGTACTGCGTCTTTGTTGGCTGGATATGGTCGACGCAAATCTGTGCGAGCGCCCATGAATCTTTGCCGCGCAAGAGGTCGATCATGATGCGATGGTGGCGCCGCGAAGTTTCGAGATTCTCAGGATCGGAAAATCCGGCAGCGCGAATGGCGTAGGTCAGGTCCATATAGTGCTTGACCAGGCTCAGCAGGAGCTCATTGCCGCAGAGCCGAAACATTTCCATATGGAAGAGGTCGTTGGCGGCATGGATCCGCTGGAGGTCGCCCGCCTCGACACCCTGTCCATAGTCCTCATGAATTGTGAGAAGCGCCGCGAGCGTCGCCTCGTCGACCGGGAGCGGGATGCGCAATGCAGCCTGCCGCTGCAGGATCTCGCGGACCTCGTAGATTTCGCGAACCTCTCCTGTTGAGAAACGGCGGACCGAGACGCCGCGGTTCCTCTCCTTGGTGACAATGCCGATCCGGCCGAGCCGAGCCAACGCTTCGCGCACCTGGTGCCGCGAAGCGACGAAACGTTCAGCGAGTTCCTCCTCGCGCAGCTTCTGACCTGGCTTGAGCCGCCCGAACACAATGTCCTTTTCGAGAGCGCGGGCGATCTGGCCGGCTATCGGATCGGCGGGCGCCGAAGCGTCGGAGGATACGTCGAACTCGATAGACAAGGGTTATGTCCTTCTGGCCTTTGCGGAAAGTATTGTCGACAATCACATATCCTTAAAGACACTATCTGAACGAAATCAAAATTTCAATCATTCTATGCCATTGAAATAAGGTAGAACTTTCTCGAACATCTCTGGTTGTGCGCCTTACCGTCAAAATATTGTCGACAAGCTCGTACGCCTATGTAACATGAGCCTGGGAGGACCGGATCGCTGAGGGCGGTCGGTTCGGCTAGGGGGGATTCGAACGATGACGGCCCGCAGGCGCCTGTCATGAGCGCGTTGGCTTCCGTTCAGAGCGACGAGACAGCAGGCAAAGAGGCTTTCGCGCCGGCCGTGCGCTTGCGGGGGATCGCAAAGAGCTTCGGCGGCACTCGGGCCGTTGACGCGGTCGACCTCGATGTTTTCCGCGGCGAAGTACATGGCTTGGTCGGGGAGAATGGAGCCGGCAAGTCGACGCTCATGCGCATCCTCGCAGGCTTCTTCTCCGATTATGGTGGCGCGATCACAATCGGCGGGGAGAGAATCCGCCTCACGACCCCGGCTCAGGCGCGCGCGCGCGGCATCGCGCTTGTGCACCAGGAGTTGAGCCTCCTGCCGGAACTCACCGCCGCCGAGAACATCTTGCTCGGACGCGAGCCGTGCGGGCGGGTGCCCGGCTTCATTAGCCGACATTCGATAGAAGCGGAGGCTGGTCGGCATCTCGAGGATTGCGGCATCGCGATCGATCCCGCGGTCAAGATCGAGCGGCTGAGCATCGCGGAGCGACAACTCGTCGAGATCGTCAAGGGCGTGGCCTCCTCGCCGCGCGTCCTCATCCTTGATGAGCCGACCTCGTCGCTCACGATCCGCGAAACGCGCGAGCTTTTTCGGATTGTCGCGAGGCTGGTCGCCAGAGGGACCGCGGTCGTCTATATCTCCCACAAGCTTGACGAGATCTTCTCTGTCGCCGCACGGGTGACGGTGCTTCGCGACGGCAAAAAGGTCGCAACAGCGCCGATCCGCGAATGGAGCGAGGCGAAGCTCGTGCGCGCCATGGTGGGCCGCGATCTCTCGGCTCTCTTTCCCCGCACATTTTCAAACCCCGGCGAAAAACGGCTCGAGGTCGTCGGGCTCGAACGTCGCGGAATCTTCAGCGATGTCACCTTCACGATCCGCGCCGGCGAGATTCTCGGGCTCTATGGCATCATCGGCGCAGGCCGCACCAATGTCGCGGAGGCGCTCTACGGTCTTGCTCCTGCCGATGCGGGGAGCATCAAGATCGACGGGCGGACCGTCAGCGTCACCTCGCCGTCGAAAGCGCTCGCCGCCGGCATCGCTATGGCGCCCGAAGATCGCCACGCGCAGGGACTCGTCAAGATGATGTCCGTCAGCGAGAATCTTTCGCTCAGTTCGCTCCCGAGCATCAGCCGCGCCGGCTTCGTTCTCAGAATCGCTGAGCGCAAGATTG
>JBEKSH010000539.1:0-3342 GCA_049517235.1 Roseiarcus sp.
GAAGCGTTCGGGATTGAATTGGAAGGCGCGATCGAGGGTTTGCTTCTGTTTCGGCAGTTCGCAGCGTGTCGAGCAAGAGCCGCAGGACAGCGGCCTCCTGTTCGAATCCTTTCACCTGCGCGTCAATCCGTAATTGATCAGCTTTCGCGACCTCAGACGCTTCGTCGACCCCAATCCCTTCATTGGCCTCGATCAGCGCCTGAAGCCTTGCGATCTCCTGGTTCAATTCGGAGACCGCCTTTCGATGATTCCCCTCAGCGGCCTCGAGTCTCTTGATACGGGCGTTGATAGCGTCGAGTTTTTCCCCTGGCGATTGTTCCATCGCTTCCAGCGCCGATGTCTGGCGCCTGGCTTCTCCTTCCATTTTCTCCGACTGCGCCGCGAGTTCGTCGTCGGCAATTTGTTGCCGTCCGACCGCCAGAGCGGCCGTGTTGGCGAGCAGCTGACCTCGCAAAGCGGCAAGGGCATTCTCTTGCACTTGGAGGCGAACAAGGGCTTGGGCGAGAACCGCTCTTGGCGTTGCGAGAGCATTTTCCGCTTGCTCAATTTCGCCGGCAAGTTCGGTCATGGCGGATTGGGCGCTGGCAAGATCGCTGGCGGTTTGACCAAGGTCCGGCAGCTCCTGCAACCCGAGCGTCTCCAGTTCGGCGCCCAGTCGGCCGCGCAGCTCGGCAACCTTGCCTTTGAGCGCGTCCAACCCGGGGCTAAGTTTGCTGGGCTTGTGGCCGGGCGCCAGCGTGGCGATTTCGCGCTGAATCTCTGCGAGATTGCGTTGCAGCAGTTCGCGTTTGGCCGAAGCAAGACGCGCCGTCGGCAGATCGACCGCGTCAGCGGCATCGAGCGCAAGGCGCAGCGCGTTTCGCGCATCCGTTACGCCATCAAGGAGCACCACGCGATCCTTGATCTGCGGTTCGATCGAGATGGACCCGATATGTTCGATCTCGACGAACATTTTGGCGACGACGGATCGCGACGAACGCGGATTTTCGACCCGCATTCCGTCGATCTTGACGGGAGCGCCGGGCGAAAGATCGAAGAATAGCATGGTCGCGACGGCGTTCAGCGCGGCTTCGGCCGCGGCGAGCGTCGTTGTCGCGGCTTCGATGCGCGTGACGGCGGCTGCGGTCGCAGCGATCTTGCCGATTTCCCCAGAGAGTTTCTCCGCATGGGTTTGAAGTTCGGCCGCCCTAGTGAGCGTCGCTTCGTAGCTATCGATGTCTGCGGAGAGGCCGATCGCCGACCTGACACGTTCAAGCCGCCGCGCCCGTTCGGTCGCGAGGCGGGCTTGTTCCTTGAGTTCGACAAGCAATTGATCAAGCTGGGTCACCGCGGACTGCGCGTCCACCTTGGCCTGTCGTGCGATCTCGGCGTCCCGCTCCCCGTCTGCGATTTTCGCGTCGAGAGATGCGACCTCGCTGACGAGCTTATTTCGTGCTTGGAAGGCGGCACGGCTACGCTCTGCGCGTTCCTCGGCGAGCTTCGCGGAGGTTCGCGCACTGGTGATTTCGGCAGCCTTGGTCGCTGCTGCGGTTGCCGCGTCACGTTGCGTCGCGATTTCGCGTCGGTTCTCCTCCTCGCCCCAGTCGGCGACCAGCCGTTGTAGTTCCCGACGCCGGCCCGCCAAATCGTCCATGTGCGTGAACAACTCTTGGCGCTTGGCGGTGAGGTCGACGATGCGTTTCGTCGCCTCATCCAATGAATCCTTTGCTTCCTTGAAACGACCCCGAGGACCACGCGTGCTCATGATCTCGCTCAGCGCGGTTTCGACGGCGTCCGGAATTCGTTGACCACGAGCGCCACCAGTGACGGCGCCGATCTGAGCCTCAAGACATCCCTGCAAGGTTCGGCGGGCTTGATCGTCCAGTCCTATGGCCCCGAACGAGCCGCCTTGGCGGACCCATAGCGTACCCCAAATCCCCGGCTCAGAGGCGCTCCGGCCGGCGCTAAACCCGAGAAGGCGTTGCAGTTCGGCTTCCGCGGCCTCGTCTTCGAATCGGCGATTATCGGAAGAGGTGAGGAAGGCGCGCCCGGGCTGTCCCGCGAAGCGTTTTCGGATGGTCCAGTTCGCGCCATCGAGATCGAAGCGCATCTCGACCTCCGGCACAGTGCCGTTTGGCTCTTCGATTTCGAGAAATTCAAGCAGCTAGCGATCGCAGGAGGCGAGAAATCCACTCGGGAATAGTCTGACGCCGCACGCGGTGGCGATGTTCCTGGCGTGCTAGCGAATAGAGTGAGGTCGTGTCGGCAATACGACGCGACCTCATTTACATGTGCGGAAATAGCGGGCAAATCTGCCAGCGGCGGCGCCAAAGTCGGTCGCTGGGTCGCTGTGCTTGATGCAGCGTCAGGACGGCTGGTTGGCGGCGCCGGGATCGTTGCCGGCTGCGCCGGTTGCGGCGACAGCGTTTGGGCGGCCGGTGGCCTAGTTTTGCTCCGCCCCAGCGGGTTTGCGGCGGTCGCGCCGGTCGAGCGCCGCGGCTCGTTCGATTGAGGCCTTGCACCTTGGTTGTTTCCTCCGCATATTATTTCCGCCGCCATGAAGATGGCAAGGTGGCAGAGCGATCGAATGCGCTCCCCTGAAAACGGAGTAGGCGCAAGAGCGTCTCGCGGGTTCGAATCTCGCCCCTCTTCGTAAAGGCCCGTTCCAGTTCGCCGTTGAGCGGGCCTTTTTTTTGCGCAGATGGGAGGAAGCACCCAGATGGCGAAGAAGCCGATTATGACGGCCGACGAGGAGCGGTTCATGGCCTTCGAGGGCCTCGTTCAGTGGGTGCAGGCGTCCATCACCCAGGCAGCAAGAGTATCGGCAGCCTACAACCATCAGACCTCTAATGAGGTCATGTGGAAGCCGGCGGCAACGCGGCAAGCCGTGCTTGCCTTTCATTCCGAGCGTCATTTCCTGGCGATCGCCGCGCACAAGATACTCGAGTATCGCGACTGGGTCTTGAGCTTCGGTCTCTGCGCGTCTGTCGACTTTGGCGAACTAAACCAATTCCCCGCGCAGGACAGAAGAGATTTGCGCAACATGCGTGAGCACGTCGTCGGCTATTTCAAAGGAGACGGTAATTCGCCGGTGTCAAATCGCTTCCAACAGCGACCCCCTTTCGCGTCCAATAACGACCCCCTCGCGGCGACAGAGTCTGGGGTAAGAATCGCGCGTCAATCAGGATGAGAATGCGCCGCCTCTGGCGCAACTCCGGTCGGGCTCCGCCCTCCCTTCGTCGCGCCAGAGGCGGCGCGCGTTCGAAAAAGCCATGTCTTGTGGCGGCGCCTTTGCGCCGACATGGCGTTGGCGGGATTTGTGGGGATCGCGGTCAGGTGCGGTTTTTGAACCGCCAGCTGGTG
>JBEKSH010000540.1:0-3342 GCA_049517235.1 Roseiarcus sp.
CGCGTCTCCCCCGGTTCTCGTTCCTGCGAACCGGCCCTTGCGGGTTGCAAAACGCCACGCTACCGCTTTGCCTCTTTAGCCATTTCCGCGTAGGTATGTTTGACGATCCTGAACGCGCGATTGGCCGCCGGGACGCCGGCGTAGACCGCGACATGCAACAGCGCTTCCCGTATGTCCTCCGGCGTCGCGCCGGTATTGAGGGTCGCGCGGGTGTGCATCGCCACCTCCTCGTCATGGCCGAGCGCGGCGAGCAGCGCCAGCGTTACGATTGAGCGCTCGCGCCTAGTCAGATTGGGTCGCGACCAAACCGAGCCCCACGCGCCTTCGGTAATGAACGTCTGGAACGGCTCGTCGAACGAAGTCATCGCCGCGCTAGCGCGGTCAACATGCGCGTCGCCCAAGACGGAACGGCGCGTCGCCATTCCCGTTTCGAAGCGCGGGCTCTTCTCGGGATCGCTCACGGCGGGGCTTCCTTCAAATGCGCCTCGATCAGGCGGCGCAGAACGTCCGGCTTCTCGATGCAAAGGATATGGGCCGCGCCGGCGACGATTTCGAATTTCGCGGCGGGAATCAGGCCGGACAATTCGCGCACCAGCGCGACGGGCGTCGATCCATCCTGATCGCCGACGACGCACAGCGTCGGCGCGCGGATCGCCTTGGCGCCCGACGTTAAATCCGCGTCGCGTATGGCGCCGCAGGCGCTCAGATAGCCGGCCTGCGGCGTTCGCGTCAGCATCGCCCGCCAACCGGTCACGGCGTCGGCGCAATTGTCATGGTAGGCGCGCGTGAACCAGGGCTGCATCACGCCGTCGGCGATCGCCTCAAGACCGCCCGTCTTGATCGCATCGATCCGGCTCGTCCAGGATTCCGTCGTGCCGATGCGATGGGCCGTGTCGCACAGAACAAGCGAGCGGACAAGATCGGGGCGCAAACGATAAAGCTCCTGCGCGATCATGCCGCCGATCGACAGACCGACAATCGTCGCCTTGGGCACATTCAGGCGATCGAGCAGCGCGGCGAGATCGCTTGCGAAATCGGCGATGGCCGCCTCGCCTGTCCGGAGCTCGGAGAGCCCATGCCCGCGCTTGTCGTAGCGGATTGTCCGCGCATTTTCCGCGAGCGGCCTGGCGACTTCGTCCCAAATGCGGAAATCCGTGCCGAGCGAATTGCTGAAAACAATCGTCTGGGCGCCGGGCGGACCCTCGTCGGCGAAATGAATCACGCCGCCATTCGCCCGCACAAAACGCATTGCCGCTCCTCCCAGAGGGAACGCTTAACACTCACAGAGCGTCCCAACTCATGACAAATAGACGCAGACAAATCAATATCGAAGGAGGCATGTCCAGATCAAGCCATGGCTGGGGCGCCGCGCCGGATTCGCGCGCCCTCCGGCGCATCGGCGACTCTTCGTCCCCTCAGTTCTGCCCGACGCGCAGTTTGTAGAAAATATGGTGGCCGATGCGGTCGACGCGCTGAAGGGCGCTGGCCCAATACGGTGTCACGTAGTTCGCGTGATAGTTGACCGCCTCGCCGACCAACGGATTATAGACGGCGCCGCTAACGACGTCCTTGGCGATGCGCACCGCGACCGCCCAGGGGCCCGGCTCTTCGATGCGCAACGAGCGGCCCTCGCAGGCGAAAGAGAACTGGCAAGCGAACGGGCGGTTGCGGTCCTGATAGACCACACCGCAGACATTGGTCGGATAATTGCCGCTGCGCACGCGATTGAGCACGACCTGCGCTACAGCCGCCTGGCCGTCCTCGGGTTCGCTGCGCGCTTCAAAATAGATCGCTTCGGCGAGGCAGCGCTGCTGGCGCGCGGAATCCTTGGGATCGATGAGCGCGGCGTAACTGGGGGGATCGCCGGCGGCGCCCCTGGGCGCCAACGTCGTTTCGGGGACGCCCTTGGCGGCGACGATGATCAATGCGCCGTCGTTCGGCGTGGGAGTCGCCGAATTCAGGGCGATGTCGAGCGGCACGCCCGGCGTCGCGCCGTCGCCGAAGCTCTTTTCGTGGTCAGCTGAGATCGCGGTCGATTGCGGCGGCTCCGCCCCGCCGGCCGATTGATCGTTGGCGGGCGTTGGCGGCGAAGGAGTAAGCGAATAGTCAAGGGCTGAATCGCCATCTGAGGCCAGCGCCCCGGAAGCGCGTCCGACGCTGGGAGCGCTGCGGCGATTGAGGCGCGCATCGAAGCCGGGGCGCAAGCCGATGAAGGGATCGCCCTTGCGCGAGCGGTCGATCGCCGGGAAGGCGATCTTGGCTTGCTTGAGATCGGCTCTCGGTTCGATTTCGTCGTCTCCCGCGGCGAGATCGTCGGGAGAGCCAAGCGTCAGCCTCGCATCGCGCCCAAGACTTTCGGCGCTCGCCCGGTCGAAAAGATCGCCCGGCAGGTGGAGGGTCGACGAAAGCAGGGCCTGGCGCATCGGCGATGCAGGCGCGTTCGCGGGGGCTTGCGACGCGATGCTGGCGCCCAGGGAAGGGTCCTGGCCGGCCTCCGCCGTTATCGAAACGACCAGCCCCAGCGCGAGGCCCCAGGGGGCCACCGCCATACATGCCCAGCCTAACCGCGAGCGACCCATACACAACTCACGCGAGGTTTCATCGCCACTACGAAATCGCCGCCGGGGCCGCCCCGAAGCGTGCCGTCCGACTCGGCAGCCTTGCGTGGCTAAAGCCACGATTGTTTGCTTAGTTGAGCAAGATCAACACGGCTCAAGGCTCAAAAAAACGGAGCAAGCCTGGAAAGCCTGCTTTGCCCGACAGCCGGCGTCCAAGCGCGCCAGGATCAATTCGAACGGTTTTATTTATCGCGGCTTAACATTGCGGACGGGTTACCGATGGCGCGCGCGATGCGTCCCGGAATGGTTCAAAGCGGCGTCGGGGCGGCAGGCGCGGCGTTCAAAAGCTGGGCGGCGTGCAAGCCGACACCAGCACCAGTTCCGTATCGCCGATATTGCGGAAGGAATGAAGTTTGCGGCTATCGAACGAATAGGCGTCGCCCGATTCAAGTTGATAGCGCTGGCCATCGACTTCCAGCGCAAGCCGCCCCTTGATGACGATGCCTGCCTCCTCCCCTTGATGCGAAAGCATTTTCTTTCCCGACTGCGCGCCGGGTCCGTATCGCTCATGGATCATCTGCAGCGCATGGCCCTGCAAATTTGCGCCGACCTGGCGATAGGAGACCGCGCCGCCGGCAATCTCAGTGAGTTCATCGGCCCGAAACACCACCTTCTCCCGCTCCTCCTCGGACGAAGCGAAAAAGTCGGCGATGCCGGCGCCAAGCGCGGACAACACTTGCTTGAGCGCCGAAACCGACGGGCTGACGCGATTGGCTTCAATCAT
>JBEKSH010000541.1:0-3340 GCA_049517235.1 Roseiarcus sp.
CTTCGCGTAGAACTGGAGGTAATTACAGTATCATATTAAATTCGTTGCTGTTTTGTACTATGGATAACCCATCAATTCAATGGCTCGGCGTCGCGAACGAGCCGCGCCAGCCGGGCGATCTGCGCGCTGGAAACCCGCCCGAGAATCGCAAAGCCGTGTCCGGCCCCGGTCCATGACGCGGCCAGCGCGCCGCCGCTCTCGCCAAGCGCGACGTTCGTCGCGGGAGGCGAATCAAGCGTCTCGATCTGAAGGCCGACGCGTTCGCCCCCCGCGTTCTCGTAAAGCAGGAACTGCGCCGGGGAAAACGCGCCGGGAACGATCCGACCGCCCAATAGCACCAGCCCGGCGGCGGCGAGATCCGGGACCGGCGCCGCGCGCCCGACCTGCGTCGCAAACCAACGATCCAGCGCGCCGCGGTCAGCCGTCGCGATTTCGACCGGGCGCGTCGCGGCGCCGGCGAAGGTTTGATAGGCGGCGACGCCCGCCTGGACGAAAGCGACGGACTGGTCGCGCGAGAACAACGTGGCGCTGGCGGCCCACAGCGCCATGGCGGCGGCGATCGTGCAGAAGACGCGCCGCGCAACAGCCGGGCGACGCCGCTTCGCCTTGCTCGCCCGTCGAGCGGTCGCCGGCGCCCCCACGGCGACGCCGCGAAGGCGGTCGCCCGTCGGCTCGATGGCGCGCGGCCGGCGCTGCGATTCCTTGCTTTCGCGTTTGGCGTCGCCCCCCTGCGGCGCGCGGCCCTCAACGAAGCTGGCGGCGGCGAACCTGCTGCTGGCGGTCAAGGCGAGTCTGGGGGGCTGGTCGGCGAAGGCGGCGCGGATGGCTTCGTTCTGCAACAGCCATTGCTCAATCTGGCGCTTGACCTCGGGGCATTCGATCATCCTGTTTTCGACCGCCTGGCGATCCTCTTGCGGCAGGCAATCGTCGACATAGGCGAGCATCTCGGCGGGGAGAGCGCCCCGCAACGGACGGTTCACTTTACGAGCCGCAGGTTCGGGGCGCCGCGCCGCTGCGAATGATTAGGCGACGCCGCGGTTCGCTCCGACAGGCCGGCGGCCAGCATGGCGCGCCCTCGCGCCAACCTGTCGATCAGCGTGGCGAGCGATATGTCCAGCGCCTGAGCCGCCTCGACATGCGAAAATCGCTCAAGAACCACCAAGAGCAATGATTCGCGCAATTCCAGCGGCAGGCTTCTCACCGAGCGCGCTACCGACGAGCCGCCGTCCCTGGCCTCCGCTACGCCTGGCGGACCGTATGAGGCGGCGTCGCTTGCGCCGTCCTCGATGGCCGCCATCCGCACATGACGACGGTAAAAGCGGATGAACAGCGAGAACAGGCGCAAACGCATGTCGCCATTGGGCGGGCCCTCGCCGTTGCGAGCGGCGAGCAGCGCCCGATTGCAGAGGCTCTCGACGAGCGCACGCGCGAGCCGTTCGTCGCAAACCAGCCAGCTGTCGCGCGCGACGGCCAAGCCGAAGTGGCGCAACGAGCCAGCGCTGTCAACCGATCCGCTTCTCGGGGTCAAAGCCAAGCGTCCCCGCGTCTTATTAATGTTAATAATCTTAGTCTGAACATTGCCTTCTTCAAAGGTCCAATGTGAGAGTTCCCACATATTTTGTGAGGTTGAGCGCCCGTCGCGAGCCTTCCCATCGGCCTCGTCCAACGCTAATGGTGCGCTTTGGGCGTCCATTTTTCGGGGCGGGCGCCGGCTCGTAGTTTTATGGGATCGACGAGGTATTCGATGGCGCAGGGCGGAATCGGCGGTGGTTCTATCGATGGCGGCGTCCTGCGCGGCGCGCGGGGACTCGTGATGGGCGTCGCCAACAGTCGATCGATCGCCTACGGCATCGCCAAAGCGGCGCGGGCGGCTGGCGCCGAGGTGGCGCTGACCTTTCAGGGCGAAGCGCTCGAAAAGCGCGTGCGTCCTCTGGCCCAGGAACTGGGCGCGCATGTCGTTGGCCATTGCGACGTGACGGACAAAGCGACGATCGACGCCGTCTTCGCCGAAACCGAAAAACTGTGGGGCGGGCTCGACTTCGTGGTCCATTGCGTCGCCTTTTCGGACAAGGAACAACTGACCGGGCGCTACGTCGACACCACCGAGGACAATTTCTGCAAGACCTTGCTGATCTCCTGTTATTCCTTCACGGCGATTGCGCAACGCGCTGAGAAGTTGATGAAAAGCGGCGGGTCCATGCTGACCCTGACCTATTACGGCGCCGAAAAGTGGATGCCGCACTATAACGTCATGGGCGTCGCCAAAGCCGCGCTCGAGGCGAGCGTTCGCTACCTCGCCGCAGACCTCGGGGAGAAGGCGATCCGCGTCAACGCCATTTCGGCGGGGCCGATCAAGACGCTGGCGGCTTCCGGCATCGGCGACTTCCGTTATATCTTGCGCTGGAATGAATATAACGCGCCGCTTCGCCGCACGGTGACGATCGAGGAGGTCGGGGACAGCGCCGTCTATCTGCTCTCACCGATGTCGCGCGGCGTGACGGGCGAGATCCTTCATGTCGATTCCGGCTATCACGTCGTCGGCATGAAGAACCCCAATGCGCCCGACATGAGCGTTGTCAAGGATCAGGGCTGATCGGGGTGGGGGCCTACTGCATATAGAAGTTATCCAGGTACGCCACGAGGGCAATCATTCCGCCGGCGAAAGCGGCCAGCAGGATCAAGCCGATCATGACCATCCGTTCTTCCCGGCCATTGCGTGGGGACGCGAGCCCGAGCGCCGCCTCCCGCTCTGACCAGCCGTCGGGCGCGCGTGGCGCGGCGCGTTGCTCGCGCCCTGCCGTTTCAGGTCGCCCCGAGGTTTTGGGCAAGCGATCGGCCGAAGCGGGCGAAGCCACCGCTCGGACGGGAAACGGGCTCGCCGCCTTCTGGGCGGATCTCGGCGCACGCGCGACAACCGCTTTGCCGCTTCTTTGGCGTTCCCTCGCCATGAAGCGCGCCTGAACGAGCACGTACGCCGCGCCGAGCGCCGGCGCCATTGCAACAAGGGCCGGCGCGTTGCTGTTGGCCCAACTGGCGATCGCCGGGTCGTCGACCGCCATGCCGCCGGCGACCCATCCCAGTAGGCCGCAGCCAGCAGTGACAAACACAGGATAGCGTCGCAGGAGATCGGCCAGCATCAGACTGCCGGACATCAGCACCGGGATGCTGAACAGCACCCCGGCGGCCAGCAGCCAAACATTTCCGCGCGCTATCGCGGCGATTGAGACGACATTGTCGAGGCTCATGGTGGCGTCGACGACAATGATGAGCAGCGCGGCGGACCACAGCCCGCCGCGCGGCGAAGGCGATGAACGGGCGGCGTCGGCCAGGACTTCCAACT
>JBEKSH010000542.1:0-3339 GCA_049517235.1 Roseiarcus sp.
CCGGGCTTCGCCGAATCGATCGCGCAGATCGGCGTCACCGGAATCTGCGGCTCCGGCATCATCGAGATCATCGCCGAAATGTTCCTGTGCGGCGTCCTGACCGCCGACGGCGTCATCGACGGCGCTCTGGCGCAAAGGACCCCCCGCGTCGAGGCGGTCGGGCGCACCTTCGCCTATGTGCTGCATGAGGGCGAGCCGCGCCTGCAAATCTATCAGACCGACGTGCGCGCCATTCAACTCGCCAAGGCCGCTTTATACGCGGGCGCGAAATTGCTGTTGGAGCGCTATGGCGCGGCGGCGCCCGAACGCGTGACGCTGGCCGGCGCCTTCGGCAGCCATATCGACGTGACCTATGCGATGGCGCTCGGCCTCATTCCCGATTGCGACCTGGCGAAGGTCGCGGCGGCGGGCAATGCGGCGGGCACCGGCGCGCGGATCGCCCTGCTCAACCTCGCCGCGCGAAGCGAAATCGAGGAGGTGGTGCGCCGCATCGAAAAGATCGAGACCGCGATCGAGCCGCGCTTCCAGGAACATTTCGTCGCCGCGATGGCGCTGCCCAACAAGATCGACGCCTTCCCCAATCTGGCGCGGGCGATCGAACTGCCGGCGCGCGAGAGCGCGGCGGGCGAGCGAGGACGCAGACGGCGTCGGTAGGGGCGATTTGACGAGTCCGTCAGCCAATCGCGCCCCAGGCGCGCGCGGCGAACAGCGCCCCAGCCGGGTCGCGCCTAGACGAGAAGCCTCAACCGAATCGGCAATGTCCGGTTATAGGCCGCCCGATTCGTGATTGATCGTCGCCGTCGCGACGTCGTGCATCATGACCAGAAGCTCACGGGGTACCGGCATCGGCGTGCAGGCCTTGTCGCCGTCGATGAAGAACACCAGGCCGCCGTTGTTGCCCTCGACCTGCGCGAGCACGGCCTTGTCGCCGTACGGCAAGCCGGCGGGAGTCTCCGGGTTCATCGCGTAGATGCCGCGCAAGAACTGCCACTGCTCCGGCGTGAGCTCGATCCATTTGCCGTTGCGCGCGGCGATCGCCTGCTTCGGCACGGAGACGTCGATGCACTTGCTGCTGAAATTGTCGCCGGCCAAGGCGATCTGCGGCAGAACCGTCAGAGCGCCGGCAAATGCGAGACATAGCTTGTTCAACATGAGGACCTCCTATGGTTAGGCGCCCTCCACCATTGGTTAAATCCGCTTCCCCGCCATTGACCCTACCCGACCGTCCGTTCACCGATCGGAACGCCTGACTGATGCGAGCGCAACGCGATTTGCTCATTTCGTCTTAGCAATTACCGTGCCATACCTCCGCCGTCTGTTGATTTCGCTCGCCTTTCTGGCGACCAACTTCGACGCGACGTCCAATAACCGGTTAGCATCGCGCCGACGCGTTACTGTTTGGTTAATCGATTTTCCGCGCGCCGCCTGTAAGATCCGCGCCGGCTGCGCTCAGGCGCCCAGGCGGTCGATGACGCGCGATTCGGCGCGGCGACAATTGAGACGCCATAATTCCCGACGCTCGCGCCCGTTCGTTCAGAACAGGAACCGGGCCGTCCATCCGTCGAGCGCCAGGCCGGCGAACAGGATGAGGCCGGCGTCGCGGTTGGAGCGGAACAGCCTGAGCGCCATCGACGGGCTCGCGCCGTCGATGCGGCGCAATTGCCAGGCCAGATGCAGGCAGTAGAAGCACAGCCCGAGCTGCGCGATGATCCGCCCGCCGCCGGCAATCAGCGCCAGTTGCGCAAAGAGCGCCGCGCCGAGATAGAACAGGCCGACGCCGTGTCGGACTCTTGCGCCGAACAGCCGCGCGGTCGATTTGATTCCGACGATGGCGTCGTCGCGCGCGTCCTGCAGCGCATAGATCGTGTCGTAACCGATCGTCCAGCAGAACGCCGAGGCGTAGAGGAAAAACGCCGGCGCCGCGAGCCCGCCGCGGGCCGCCGCCCAGCCCATCAGCGCGCCCCAGGAGAAGGCGAGGCCGAGAACCGCCTGCGGCCAGGCGGTGACGCGCTTCATCAGCGGATAGACGGCGACGATCGCCAGCGAGCCGAGCCCGAGGCCGACGGCGAATCGGTTGAAGCAAAGCAGCACGGCGAGGCCGACGAGCGCCTCGACGACCAGAAAGGCCGCGGCGGCGCGCACGCTTACGCGCCCCGACGGCAATGGCCGCCCCTTGGTGCGCTCGACGCCGGCGTCCAGCTTGCGGTCGAGAATGTCGTTGTAAGTGGAGCCGGCGCCGCGCATCGCGATCGCGCCGATCAGGAACAGCGCGAGATGGGCGAGGTCGGGGCCCGTGCGGCCGGCGAGGCCGGCGAGCGCCGCCGATTGCCAGCATGGCGCCAGCAGCAATTGCCAGCCGATCGGCCGGTCGAGCCGGGCGAGCTGCACGAAAGGCAGCACGGCGGGCGGGGTCAGCCGAAGGATAAGGCTCGCCGGCTGGGCGTCCGGCAGGACGCTGGCCTCGGGCGGGATGCGCGCTTCCCGTCCCTGCGCGCTCAAAGCGGTCCGGCTGGCAAAGGCTGCGCCTGCGGTGCGCCGGCCGCCTGCTGCTTCTTCATCTGGGCCGCGACGGCGCAGGCCTTGGCGGAAAACGCCAGGCTCTTGACGTGATTCGCCTTGAGGGAGGCGATCACCTGGTCGGGAACGCCGCACCAATCCTTGTTCTTCTCCATATAGGCGATCAAGGCGTTTTCCGTCGAATTGAGCCCCGCCGACTGGCCGCAGAACTTGGCGGGGTCAATCGGTTTGCCCTTGGCGGCCCGAACCAGGCCGTTGACGCGGTCCAATTCGGCGGCGCGCTTTTCCGACAGGCGTTTGAGATCCTCGCCGCAACTCTGCTGCGCGAAAGACACGCTGGTCAGCGTCACGGAGCCCGCCGCCAGCCCGAAAACCAACAGGGCGAGCCGGAAAGTTGGCGTAAGAGGCGCCATGTCAGTCAACTCCGTCATGAGACATCCGCGACAAATAGAGCATTTTGGCCGAAGAGGAAACCGCCGCGGCGAAGCCGGGACTTCCGCTTCCCCTGCGCGGGAAGGCCGGCGATCGCCTCAGGCGGCGCCCTTCTGCGCGTAGCCCAATCGCCGGTTCAACTGTTCGAGCAAGCTCGCGGCCGCTTCGGCGATCATTGTTCCCGGCGGGAAGATCGCGTCGGCGCCCGCCTGGCGCAGCGCTTCGAAGTCCTGCGCCGGAATGACGCCGCCGACGACGATCATCACGTCCGGGCGCCCCGTCTGGCGCAACGCGTTCTTGAGCGCCGGCACCAGGGTCAGATGACCGGCGGCGAGCGACGAGACGCCGACGATATGAACGTCGTTCTCGACCGCCTGGCGCGCGACCTCC
>JBEKSH010000543.1:0-3339 GCA_049517235.1 Roseiarcus sp.
AGACGCGCGATGAATTCGCTCGAATGGCGGTCCTGGAAATAGAGCATATTCTGCCGCAGCAAATGATCGAATACGCGGGCTTGGACCGTCGCGACTATTCGGTTTCCGGTGCGTGAAAGGACAATCAGCGCCCCATAAGTCGAAAGGCCGCGCAGGACGAACAGCCCGAGGACCGCGAAAGCGAGAAATCGCATTTCGGGAAACCGTTCAGCCGTCGCCATGCCGTTGAGGACGGGCCGCAACAGCGCCGCGGCGAGCGCCGTCGTGCCGGCGCCGACCGCCAGCATCAAGGCGCCGGCGGCATAAGCCCATTTGTGCTCCCGGCCGTAGTCGCGCAGGAGACGCGACAGCATCGCGATGGCGCTGGTGGTCGGCCGATAATCAGGAATATCGAGCATCGGCCATTGCTAGTGCGAAGACGGAAAAAGGGGAAGCTCGATTTGCGGCGGCGCCAGCGCCGCGAAGTCGGTCTCGCCGTTTCAAGCCGCTTGACGAGAGGGCCGCCGTCCCTCCTCCGCGACGCTTCGCGGTCAAAGCCGGGAGCGTCGCCGCGCTCAGCCTCGAGACGCCGGCCTGGCCGGGCGAGCGATGCGCGGCCGCTTGTATTGGACGACAACGGCCCGTCCCCGGCCGGTTACGATCGTGGGACGCCCATTCGCATGAGGCGCGAATTTCGCCGCTTGCGCCTTCACTTCCTCGACGGGCGCGCCCATCAGCGAAGCCGCGATCTCAATCCTCTGGCCGAAATCATCGGTCAGACTTTCGGCGGCAATAAAGGCTTCCTCTAGGGTCGGCGGGCTCTGGCGGACCCGCCGCGGGCCCCACTTGGTGTTCCAAACCGCGCTCATCGCACCCTCTATGTCAGGCGACTCGGCTCGCCGCCAGTTGATCCTTATCGATCAAGGCTGTCCAGCCAGTTAAAATCATCAATGCATCTTAGCATGTCTGCCGCATCGCAGCAAACAACTTGTGCTCTGCAGCAAGTAAGGGAGCGAGCGCCTTTTTGCGGTCTCTGCCGGACCAGATGGTCGGCCCGCGATCGGCGCGGTTCGCGCGTTCGCTTACGGTCCGGTTTGTCGCAAAAATTGGGGTGGTCGCCGGAGCTATCGTGGCCTAAAGGCCGGCGACCCGCCGGGTCGGTCGCGCTTGCGACGGCGCGGCCAGTTTTCGGCGTGCGCCGTCGCTGCGTCCATGGAGGAGGAGGTCTCGGTGTTCGGCGGTTCATCGCCGAGACTCGGGTCGAACTTCTCCCGGAGCGGAGCTTGTGGCTGGGAGACAACGTCTTCCAGCTTGGCGCCGGGGCGGACCCGCTCAGTCGCGGAGCCGTCCCAGCCGCTCACGAACTCGTGACAACCTCCCGTGTCGGCGCGCCGTGAGTATGGGGAATCTTATCGGCGAACACTTTGATGAAATCGGCGTTCTGAGCGCCTTCTCCGGACGAGGCGCGCAGCGCCTCGTCGACATAGCTTGCGCCGGCGTCTGCGAGCACGCGCCTCAATATCCGGCGGTAGCGCGTCGCAAGGCTGAGCCACTTCGCCGCGACCCCGAGGAAGTCGACTACCCGCCAAGGATAGAACACAAGCGGGTTCGCGATCGACGCGCCGTGGCGCCTTTGGGTCCTTATCTTGCGACGCACATAGCCGAATTGGAGGGGGTGCACGCCCTCGATGCGCGAGGCACCGGAGAATATGGTCATCGCGTCGACAATCTTGCGCGGGTTGATCCCGCTGGCGACGGCGCGGCGCAGCACCGTCTCGACATGGGCGTCGGTGTAGTAGCGCGTCCACGCGTCGCGATAGACCTGCCGCCATGTCTCGGCCGACATCAACGCGTGAGCCGTGCACACATGCTCGAGATCGTAATTGTTCATGTCGGGATCCATCGGGACCCCCTTGGCGTAAAGGTTCTTGCGATCCTCGGAGCCGGGCAGCGGGGTCAGGAAAAAGAATTCGAGGATGTCGATCGGCAGTTCTCGCTTGATGATTTCGATGTCGCGAGCGATGGTCTCCGGCGTATCGGTGGGGAACCCGAGGATGTAGCCCGCCCAGGTCATCACCTTGGCCCGCCGCCACGCCTGCAGCATGTCGCGGTATTCCCAGATCTTGTTCTGGCGCTTTTTGGCGCCCATGAGCGATTCGGGATTGATGTTCTCGAGCCCGATAAAGACGGCATTGCAGCCGGCCCGCGCCGCCTTCTCGATGAAGTTCGGGATGCGATAGCACAATGTGTCGACCTGCAGGAGCAGCCTTATCTTGAAGCCCTGCTCCTCCCGCAATTCGATCATGCGGTCGAGGATCGGCTCCCAATTCCTGTTGCGCGCGAAATTGTCGTCGGTGACGAAGAAGCGCGTCACGCCCTGGGCGGCGTTGGCCCGCACGATCGCCTCGACGTCGTCGGCCGTCCGAAAGCGCGATTTACGCCCCTGGACATTGATGATGGTGCAAAAGCTGCATTGGAAGGGGCAGCCGCGACCGGCGTCAAAGCTTGCATAATGGCCGGCGACCCGCGTCACGACGCGCCGCGGCAGCACCGGCAGCGCGGCCGCCTCCATCGCGGGCATGTCGCCCAAGTAGTTGTAAACGGGCTTTGCTCGACCGGCGTCGATGTCGCGCAGCAGGTCGGCCATCCGCCCCTCTCCCTCGCCCGCGAACAGGGTGATGCCGAGCGCCTGCGCCTCCTTCAGATCCGGCGGCAACTCGGGGAGCATCGAGATGCAGCCCGAAACATGAAAGCCGCCGACCACGACCGGCACGTCCGCCGCGCGGAACTGCCGTCCGAGGTCGAGGGCGCGCGGGAACTGGTTGGACTGAACGCCGACCAGCGCGACGAATCCGCCGCCGGCGGCCTTGATTCGCCGAACCGTCGCGCCGACATCGACGATCGTGTTGCATTCATCGTAGGCCTCGATCTCGATGTCGACGTCGGGGCCGAGAGCCCGCTCCTCGGCGCATATCGTCAAGAGCCCGTAGACGCTGGCGAGGCTGTTCGAGGGAATGGTCGAGCGCCTCCACTGGATGACGTAACCATCTTCGTCATAGTGGGACGGCTTCAGGAGAACGATCCGAAACGTTCGCTTGCCCATGGTTCGTCATCTTCCCAGGGAGGACGGACGCCGATCGATTCAGCCTCGTCATCCACGCGCTTGAAGCAATCCGGCCAGATAGTCGCCATATGACCGACGACAGGCGCGACATACTACTTGTTTCGCCTTGGCAGTCTAGGGCCTGTGGACATTGACTTTAAGGCCGGGGATTCCCTTTTCGGGAGAAATTTGATTCAAGGCTCGAAAATGGAGACGAGCTTTGAATCGACGAGTTTTGAGCGACGCACAATGGGAGA
>JBEKSH010000544.1:0-3322 GCA_049517235.1 Roseiarcus sp.
ACATCATCGCCAAGCGCTGCGTCGACCTGGCCGAGGAACGCGAAACCGTAAAGCGAAAATCCGGATTCCACCAGTGGCCAAAAATCATCAAGCCGAACTGATCATCCGGAAACCGTATGACCTGCCAGATGGGGACACGACTGACTGGAGACCCTCGGGACGCCGCGCTAAGGAGTATCCCTCTATGCCGCTATTTCGGCTTCAATCAGCGCGGCGGGAAACCGGTTCGTCGCCTAGCGCGAGCCGCTCTTACCCTGTGCGGCCGCCCGGTTCGTCTGACGCCGCGCGTAGCGTCAGCTCACGTTGACATGGAATCCGCCATCGCGTTCGAGCGCGAAGCGGCCAGCCTGGACGCCATGCAGCCAGCGCGCGCTCGGAGCGATGCCGCCGAAAGAGAAAATATGCGCGGAGACGTCGGCGATCTTTCTCTGTGCGGCCAGTTCGGCAAGCTGCGAAATGATTGGGTCGGGCGATATCGCCTTGAAGAGATGGTTGACGAGACCCATGCGGCTCGCCAAGGCCGAGGCGGAGGCCTTCACGCCACAGCGCCTCGCGTAGCTCAGCCAGGTCGACATCGAGGTGGGGCCGGCGAGGCCGACCTTAACCGGCAGATAGATGCCGCGTGCGCGAAGCCAGTCGATCCATAGGATGATCGGTTTGGCGTCGAAGCTGAATTGCGTGACGATGTGGACGGCGAGGCCCTGGGATTGCGCCGAGGCGAGCTTGGTGACTAGCGCGGCTTCGAGCTCATCGCCGCCGATCCTGGGATGGACTTCCGGATAGCCGGCGAGACCGATCGCGCCGATGCCGTATTTTATCAGCAGCCCACTATCGATAATATCCTGCGCGCAGGTCACGTCCCCAGCAGGCCTGTCGGCGTCCCCACCGATCAGCATGATCGTGTTCACGCCCGCTTCGCCCGATAAGCGCTCCAACGCGAGGGCGCAATCGCCTAGCGAGGCGAAATGTCTCGCCGCGATATGCGGGACCGGTTCGAGCCCCGCCAAGCGTATCGCGCGCGCGGATTCGACCGACTCGGCGACCGGCCGGTGGGGTACCGCGCTGATGTAGATTTGATCGCCAGGGTTCAGAAATTGTTTGAGCGCGGCGGCGTCCCTGGCGTCTGGCCGCGTCGCCTCGAACGAACAGGCCGCCATGAAGGCGCGGATGTGGGCGCTCGTCGACACATCGGTTTCGCGGGTTTGAAGCGCAGTCTGAGCAAGCATCGAGTGTCCCTATCAGTTAGGCGCTCAATCACGGCGCCGCGAGATCACGAAAGATTCGTCACTGAACCAAAGGCCGCCGTGTTTGCGCAGCACTTCGGCGGTGGCGTCGAGGTAGTCGTTGGCGGCGACGATCTGAGTCAGGCGATCGTCTTCGACCTGCGAGACATAGATCGCGGCGTTCCAGGCGGCGAACAGCGTGGAGGTGCCGATTGAGCCTGCGACTTCGGAGGGAAGCGTGTGCATGTGGTAACGAAACAGCGCGCGCTCGTCGGAATAGGCGTTGAAATTGAGCACGCGCCCCGCCGCGCCCAATTCGCTCTTCACCTTCCTTAGGAGATCGTGCCGGTTGGTCGTGAACGGATTGTCGCCGCGCCAGATGCTCTGGACAATCTCCGCGCCCGGATCTTCCCCGTGCGAGTGAATCCCGATAAGTCGGCCGCCGGGCCCCAGCGCGCGCGCCAGCGGGGCGATGACGCGGCTCGCCTTGAATTCGAGCGGGGCGCGAGCGCGATAAGGCTGCGAGGCGATGACAAGATCAAAGTCGGCGCGCGTGCCGCCGGGCTTCGGGATCACTGAGTCGAGCAGGAAGCGGTGATCCTCGCGATAGATGACGAGTACGACGGGTCGTTCGTAGACCGGGTTGCCGGTCCTCGGGCTGACGCCGGCCTTCCAATTCTTGGACAAGAACGGCTCAAGTTCGCTGATCTGCTCCTCGAATTCGTGCGAGGAGTTACCCGTCAAACGCAGCTCGTGCCAGATCAGGCTAGACGCCGCGCTGAGCGATTGCACCGCCAGCCATGGCGCCTCGGCATAGGCGAGGTTGGTGAGGACCAGCGCGGTCGCAGGGTGTTCGAAGAACCGATCCGCCATCCGCTGGAGCGCGAGGCGCACGTCCTCAAGACTGATTTCCTTGCCCGCGATATAGAACGGCATGGTCGGGAATTTGTGGTGCATCGCGCGCATCACGCGCGATAGAACCGTGCCGTCGCCGATGCCGGCGTCGAACACGCGCACTGCGGGAGGATGCGGATGGATGTTCGCCAGCTCCATCGTGACGCGATTCGCGACGACCCATTTCTCGCTGCAGGTATTGACGAACAGCAGGTACTTCTGCCTGTTGTCGAAGAACCTGAAGTTTCGCAGCGGGTCCTTGCCCTCCCCTTCGAGCGAGGCGTTCATCGGGGGTGCGCTTGTCGCGACGGCAGGGACGCCATTCAGCTTGAGCGGTTCCGCGCCGGCGCGCGACATGAACGTGCGTAGGCGCTCCAGGGTCTGCGTCGTAATGCGCCCGCCGTCTCTCAGACGCGAAACCAGTTTGCCATCGTTGATCGCGGCGCGTCCGAAGGTCGTCTCGGCCATCGCCTGCGCCCGGCAAAACGCCGATATTTCCGTTAGCAGCCCGTCGTTTCCCGCCTGCGCGCGCATTGGCGATTCGTCACCCTTGAGAAGGCTTATGCGCCAGAATTAGCCCTCCCCCGCTACGCGTCAACCACATTCGGTCCCATTGGCCGAGTGGGCAGATTTATGGGCGATAGCCCACTTCTAGTTTGCGTCCCATCCGAACCCGCGGATTTGTGAGGCTGTTCGGTCTGCTGTAACCGAGACCGCACAGCTCCTCGTATTGCCGAACGAGCGTCAGCCGCTCGCGGGCCGATTTGCCCTCGTTGTCCTCAAGCTGGGACTCCAGTCGCTCTCGCCATGGCCCGATCCTCGGAAGCGGCTGCGTCGAACGTTCATAATGAAACTCCGTCGCGTTCGAGCGAATGACCTTCCGGACCACCTTGCGCGACTCACGCAGCTCGCGGCAGATCTCCTTGATCGGCTTCCCAACGGAAAAATAAGCTCGGCGTATCTTGGCGATCGTCTCCACAACCAACATTCCAATCTCGGCCTCCCAGTAACCTGGAGGCCAGTGTGGACCCTCAGCGCCGGGGTCCCGATTGGGTGCAAATCAGCCCCGTAGCGGGGTCCCTATATGTGGACGGCCCCCTCCTGGCAAGGCTGTTTGAGCAGTGCTCTGATCAGATCGCTTGCGTCCATATGTCCGGCCTGTTGTCGCGCTCGCACATGAACGCTGGCCAAGATGGTTTCCGCGA
>JBEKSH010000545.1:0-3316 GCA_049517235.1 Roseiarcus sp.
AGAAGATCTTCGATACGCTGACCGTGGTGGGCAAGGAAGAGACGGAGCCCGGCGCGGATGCGGATAAGGCCGAGCCGCTGAAGGGCGTGCGGCGCTGGCCGGTGACAATTTCCTATTTCGACGCCGCCAAAAAGGATGCCGCGCCGGAATATATCCTTTCGTTCGATCTCTATGAGAACGGCGTTTCCGGGAGCTTGAAGCTCGATTACGGGACATTTTCGCTGTCCGCTCAATTGACGAAGTTCGAACTGCTGCCCTCGGCGCCGTGCGAAAAGTGACGCATGACGGAACGGCTCAGGCGAACAAGCGAAGTTCTTTTCAATGTTGAATCTCGAGCCGCGCTGATTTGCCCGCGTTGAGAAAAAATCGATCTTGGCTTTGGCGGCGCAAGGCCGCTCACGGCCGCTCACGGCCGCTTCGGCGGCGTCGCGGTGAAGGCCAACCCGCGAACGACCGCGCTCGCGCCGAATTTCTCGCGCAGGGAATCGATCGCCTGCTCGCGCGCTTTTTCGCGGCCGATGTCCTTGTCGACGAGATTGGCTCGGTCGGCGGTTTCTGCGGGGGCGAAATCGGCCGCCGAGACTCCGAGCAGGCGGAAACCGGCGCCGTCCAGTTCCTTGTCCAACAGAGCGCGCGCCACGAGAAACAGCCGCGTCGCGAGTTGGGTCGGCTCGAACCCGGATCGGCGGCGCGTGCGCAGCTTGAAATCGGCTGTGCGAAGTTTCAGCGTGACGCTCCGGCAGGCGAGCCGCTGCTTCTTCAGCCGAGCCGCGACGCGCTCGCACTGAAGGAGCAGCGCGCGGGTGAGAAGCTCCTTGTCGGCGCTGTCGTTCTCGAAAGTCCTTTCGCTCGAAATGCTCTTGGTCTCGCGCCGCGGCGTAACGCGCCGTTCATCGATCCCGCGCGCCAGGCGCCACAGCCGGCTTCCTTCCGCGCCGTGCCGGGCCAACATCGCCGGTTCATCGAGAGACTGCACGTCGCCGATGAGGCGCAGGCCCGCTTTGTCCAGGCGGGTTTGCGCGACCTTGCCGACGCCCCAGATGCGGCTGACCGGCAAGGGCGCCAACAGCGCCATCGCCTGGGCCCGCTCGACAATGGAAAAGCCCCGCGGCTTGTCGAGATCCGAGGCGAGTTTGGCGAGAAATTTGCAGTAGCTAAGGCCTATCGAAACGGTCACGCCGATCTCGCCTTCGATCGTCTTGGCGAGCCGCGCCAGGGTGACGGGCGCCTCGGCGCCGTGAACGCCTTGGCAGCCGGTCAGATCGAGAAACGCCTCGTCGATCGAGACGGGCTCGACCAACGGCGTCAGCGTCTGCATCAGGGATTTGATTTGGCGTCCGACCTGGGCGTATCGGGCCATGTCGGGCGCGATGACGGATGCTTGCGGGCACAGCTTCAGCGCCTGAAACATCGGCATGGCCGAGCGCACGCCAAAGGTGCGCGCGATGTAGCAGCACGTCGAAACAACCCCACGCCGCCCGCCGCCGCCCACGATCACCGGCCGATCGCGCAGGCCTGGATTGTCGCGCTTCTCGATCGCGGCGTAGAAAGCGTCGCAATCGATATGGGCGATCGTGAGATCGGCGCCGGCGGCATAGGCGACAAGGCGCGGGGAGCCGCAGAGGGAACATCGGCCCGGATCGTCGCCGCGCGACTCGACGAGGCAATCCCGGCACAGATAGGCGCGGGCGTATTCGGCGTTCGGCCGGATCACGGACCGGCCCCGGTCTCGCGCCCGCGAAGGGCTGCATGCGCCCGCGCCACGTCTTCGGGGCTTCGCGCGCTGTCGCGGGCAAATCCGACCAGCAGCGCCTCGTCGGACGCCAGATAATCGAGTATGGCGGCAAGAAAGCGCGGCTCGGCCGCCGCTTTTCTTAAGTTTTGGGGTCCGAGGCCGGAAAGTGCGAGGAAGCGCTCCAGCCGATTTTCGTCGGCGGCGAGCCAAGCGAGCGCCGCGATCGCCGTCTCGGTCCCGCCAGCGACGCCGGTGGGTCGCGAGGCGTTGTAACCGCCCTTCATCATCGAGATTTTCCTTTCGTCAATGTCTCCGGGTTAGGGTCGCAAATAAGCCACGCTCGTCTATGCTTGGATAGGCGCTGCCGCTGATCTGGAACTCTCGCAATGGCCAAGACCGTGCTGATCGTAGAAGACAACGAGCTGAATATGAAGCTCTTCAACGATCTCCTGGAATCGCGGGGCTGCCGCATCATCCAGACGCGCAACGGCGTCGAGGCCGTCGAACTCGCGCGCAAATATCTTCCGGACCTGATCCTCATGGACATTCAGTTGCCGGAAGTTTCAGGGCTGCAAGTCACGCAATGGCTCAAGGACGATGAAGAGCTGCGCCCGATTCCGGTCATCGCGGTGACCGCCTTCGCGATGAAGGGCGATGAGGAGAAGATCAGGCTGGGTGGATGCGAAGCCTATCTTTCAAAGCCGATTTCGGTCGTCAAATTCTTCGAGACGATCGACAATTTCTTGGGGAACAAGTGATCCCATGACCGCCCGCATTCTCGTCGTCGACGATATCCCGCCCAATGTGAAACTGCTCGAGGCGCGCCTCAGCGCGGAATATTTCGACGTGCTGGCGGCCTCGAGCGGCCCCGAGGCCTTGGCGTTGTGCCAGGAGGGCGCGTGCGACATCATTCTGCTCGATGTGATGATGCCGGGGATGGACGGGTTCGAAGTCTGTCGCCGCCTCAAGACCAATCCGGCGACGGCGCATCTGCCCGTGGTGATGGTGACGGCATTGGACCAGCCGGCCGACCGGGTGCGCGGTCTGGAGGCCGGCGCCGACGACTTCCTGACCAAGCCCATCGATGAAATCGCCCTGGTCGCGCGCGTGCGCTCGCTCGCCCGTCTCAAGGTGGTGATCGACGAATTGCGCAGCCGGGCCATCACCACGCTCGCGCCGGGCATGAGCGAAGAACTGTTTGCGATGAATGGGGATGACGGGCGAAAGGGACGAATTCTGCTGGTCGACGATCGCGAGAGTTCCTCGCAGCGGATCGTTCAGGCGCTCGGCGCTCATTACGAAGTGACGGTTGAGACCGACGCCCACGAGGCCTCGTTGCGGGTCGCCGAGGACGATTGCGACTTGCTCATCGTCAGCCTCGGCCTGGCGAACTACGACGGGCTGCGGCTGTGCAGCCAGATTCGTTCGATGGAGCGGACGCGCAGCCTGCCTATTCTGGCGATCGCCGAGCCGGGGGATCGCGCGCGCGTTCTTCGCGGCCTCGATCTCGGGGTGAACGATTTTCTGACGCGGCCGATCGACCGCAACGAATTGGTGGCGCGCACCCGCACCCAATTGCGC
>JBEKSH010000546.1:0-3315 GCA_049517235.1 Roseiarcus sp.
TCGAAGGACGGGCTTAACATGCTGCCGGCCTTTGAATACTCCAAGGAGTGACTGTTCGCGATGTCGTAAGCCAATGCGTACGGTCTAGTACGCAGCGAATCTTGGGAGTTATGCTGGGAGTTGGCGTGCGGCGTCGCGAGAGGGTTCTGCGACGCTAATGGTTGATAATGCGGCTCGCGGTTTCGGTCTTGTTCCCGCGAAAATCGGCGATGTGGAGGCGTTTCGTGGGCAGCGAAAACTAGGGACATCGGCCATCAATGTGCTGCCATCGATGCGCATGTGCACTAGAGAATGCCTCCAAACGACTTGAGACCGTTTGGAGACCAGATTACGACCGCGGCAAGAGCCGAACTCGAAGTCCTTCGCTGGAGTGCTGAAGCTCGTGAGATTCTTCGCGATATAGCGGCGGCCGCGGCGTGCCTCTTTGCTTCGTCGTGGTCGCCATGATTGGATTGGTGGTTCACCTCAAAATGATGACGCGCAGGGTGGGGGCGGCCACCCTTGCTTCCATCGGCAGGCCCCCTCGTTGAACGGCCCTAAGAATAGAACGCCCGCGCACAGTCCGCGTCAACCCGACGGGTTGCCCAACCTGAACGCATGCCCGTTGAGTAAATGGCATAGGGGTCAGATTGAAATCTGTCGGCCGATCTCGACGACGTGATCGTTCGGCAGCCGGAGAAAGTCGCTAGTGCGCGCGGCGTTTCGGCTCATCGCCGCGAAGAGCGCTTCCTGCCAGCGTGGGACGCCGCGCTGATCCTCGCGCGGCATGATTGTCTCGACCCCGACGTAATAGGTCACGTCGTCGAGATTGATCTCGCAACCGCGAGCTTTGCATTCGGCGAGCGCCATCGGCAAATCGGGATGCTCCATAAATCCGTATCGCACTCCCACACGCCAGAACTTTGGCGCCTCGGGCCTGAGGGCCAGCCGCTCCTGGGGGTTAACGCGCGGCGTCGAAACGACAGTGAGCGATAGGATCACGACGACCTCGTGCAGCGAGCGATTTTGCTTGACGTGCCAGACCATCGTTGGCGGTGCGCCGTGCTTGCTGCGCGTGAGAAACACCGCGGCTCCGGGCACGCGCGCGATCTTGCGCGATTGCAGCTCGGCGACGAACGCATCGATCGGCAAGAGCGCTTCTTCGACGCTGTCTTGCACCGACGAAGCGCCGCGATGCCAGATCCACATGACGCCATAGACAGCAATCGCAAGCAGCAGTGGCACATATCCATGGCCCCGACTGCGGGGAGGCGATCTGTAATGATCATGCTAACGCGATTGCCCTGGACTTGCGGTTGGAACTGGGTCTGCGCCGGCGCGCCTGGCGAGAGAAGTTGCGGCGGCTCCTTCCTTCGGGGCCGATTGCGGTCCCTCCTTTGGGGCGGCCGCGCGCCAGCTTGAGATCCAGTCCGACAACTGATCGAGATAGATATAGATGACAGGCGTCGTGAACAGTGTCAGCGCCTGGCTGACGAGGAGGCCGCCGACAATGGCGTAACCGAGCGGCTGTCTGAGTTCCGAGCCGGTGCCCGTGCCAAGCATGAGAGGTAATCCGCCGAGCATCGCCGCCATGGTGGTCATCATGATCGGCCGGAAACGCAGGAGCGCCGCGCGGCGCACCGCGTCATGCGCCGATAGGTGATCGTCCCGCTCGGCGACCATGGCGAAATCGACCAGCATGATGCCGTTCTTCTTGACGATGCCGATGAGGAGGATGATGCCGATGAGCGCGATCAAGCTGAAGTCGAAATGGAACAACATCAGCGTCGCGATCGCACCGACGCCGGCGGACGGCAGCGTCGAGATGATCGTGATCGGATGGATGTAGCTCTCATATAGGATGCCGAGGATCAGGTAGACCACTACCAGCGCCCCAAAGATTAGAAACCACACTGTGGAGAGCGAATCCTGGAAGGCCTGCGCGTTGCCCTGGAAGCTGGCGATGATGGTCGCGGGAAGCTGTAGGCCGCTCTGGGCGCGCTGGACCGCATCAGTCGCCTGGCCGAGCGCCACGCCGGGCGCCAGATTAAAACTGATGGTGACCGCCGGGAACTGGCCTTGATGGCTGATCGACAAAGGCTGGATGGGCGTCGTCGTCCATTTCGCGAACTCGGAGAGCGGCACCTCTCCACCGGTCGTCGGTGATTTCAGAAATATCCTGTCAAGCGTCGCCAAATCGTCCTGCAAGCTGGGCAGGACTTCCATGATCACTTCATAGCTGGAGAGCTGGGTGAAATATTGGGCGATCTGGCGCTGCCCGAAGGCGTCGTAAAGCGTATCGTCGATCGCCTGGGCCGTTAGCCCGTATCGGGACGCCTGGTCGCGATCGAAAGTCAAAGTCAGCGTCGTCCCTTCTGTCTGCTGGTCAGTGGCGACGTCGCGCAGTTCGGGTAGGTTCTGCAACTTGGCGAGCATCTTGGGCGCCCATAGATTCAGCGCGTCGGGATCGGATCCTTGCAAGGTGTATTGATACTGCGTCCGCGAAGCCCGCCCGCCGACAATCAAGTCCTGTGCGACTTGCATGAACAATTTCGCGCCCTCGACTTTATCGAGCTGCGGTCCCAACCGCGCGATGATCTGGTCCGCGGTCGCTGCCCGCTCGTTGCGCGGTTTCAGAGTAATGAAGAGCCGCCCGGCGTTCAGCGCGTTGCCCGAACCGCCAATGGACATCGCGACATGAGCGACGGCCGGATCCTTGAGGACAATCGCGCCGAGAGCCACCTGTCGCCGCGACATTTCGGCGAAGGAGACGTCTTGTGCGGCCTCGGATACGCCGTTGATCTGCCCGGTATCCTGTTGCGGGAAGAACCCCTTCGGGATGACGATGAAGAGATACACCGATAGCGCGAGAAACGTGAGGAAAATCAACAGCGTGACTAAGCGGAATTGAAGCGCCAGGTCGAGGCCGCGCTCATAACCCTTCAGCAACGCCGCAAAACCGCGCTCGCTCAACTCGTAGAGACGTCCATGATGGACGTCCTTCGACGCGGCCAAGAAGCGCGAGGCCATCATCGGTGTCAGCGTCAGCGACACCACGGCCGATACGGCGATCGTCATCGACAGAGTCACCGCGAATTCTCGGAACAGTCTCCCGATGATGCCGCCCATCGGCAACAGCGGAATCAGCACCGCGATCAGCGAAATGCTGATCGACACGATAGTGAAGGCGATTTCGCGCGAGCCTCTGAGCGCGGCCGCGAACGGCTCCTCGCCGTCTTCGATGTAGCGGGTGATGTTTTCGAGCATCACGATCGCATCGTCGACGACGAAGCCCACCGAAATCGTGAGCGCCATCAGCGACAGATTGTCGAGGCT
>JBEKSH010000547.1:0-7033 GCA_049517235.1 Roseiarcus sp.
ATGGCCGCTCGTCGTGGGGCGAGACCGGACGTATTGGAGAAGCGCGTTTAGAAGGATGTGCGGCAATATAGCGCTGTGTCTAACAACATTATACTATATGTCAGTCTAAATGCAAGTAATAATTCGTCTTTCTACGGTTTTTGATCGGGCGTTGCTCAATATTTTTCTTTCTCCTGATCAATTCCACACAAGTGGAGGCGCGCGAAGCGGCGCTCGCCGGCGGTGAACAGCTCGGCGATCGAAGGCGAGGGCGCCATTGCTTTGGCTTCGCGCTTTGGAATCGGTCTGCGAGCGGGCCGGCTGCCGCGAGCTTCGGGCGGCCTGCATCGCAAAGATCGCGACAATCTCGGGTTTGCTCGGCTGGCGAGCGGGCGTTCGCCGGCGATGCCTCGCGCGAGGCGGTGGCGTTTCGTGGTCCGTCGATGACGCTGCTGGAAGGGGCAGAAGCGGCGCTCGATCGGTCAGCCTCTCAGGCGGTCGGAGCGCCGCCTGGGCAGGCCGTCGCGGGGCGGGGCGTCGAGCCCCTCTGCGAGCCCGATGGTCGGTCGTGACAAGGGGGCATTGTCGTAAGTGAGGGCCGGCTCAATCATCGCGCCGCCCAGGGTTCAGCTGCGCGCGGACCTGGTTCAGCATCGGAATGTCGGCTCTAACAAGGTCCATAATCTCAAGCGCGTCACGGCGGTTTATTCCGGCGCACTCGACATCGACCTGCCGCCGAAGCTCATCGCCCAGCTTCCACCGCATTCGGTTTCGCACAAGTCCTCCCTCCAATCGGAACACGAAATGCCCGAGCAGTCCGACCTGGCGGCCGGGGGAAACATGACCGCGTATCCATCGCGCCGACGCGCTGTCCGTTTGAAGGAACCGAGCATAGGCGGCTCGACCCTCTCGGCTGTAGACGTCAAGCGCCCAGCTCGGGATATCGCCGATCATGATCTGCGCCGGAAATTCATCGTCTTGGATCACGCTGGTCCCCGACGGTCCATCGACCACCAGCAGAGCGACGAACGGGCAGAGAACCTCGCCCGTCTTGCCGAACCCCTCGCGGGCGATCTCGACCAGGATCGACGGGACGCCCAGTTCGTGAAGCACGTCAAACGCCAGAGCAGGCTGGCCCCGGCGCATCGCGAGATGACCAGACGGACGCCGATCCGTGCCGAGTAAAAACCACAACGCCAACGCCCGCTCATGCAGGCGCGCAGAGTTCAGGATGGTCTGGCGCAGTTCGTCGTTGGACAACGCTGCTTGCGCTTGCCGCACAGGGGCGAACGCGGGGTGCAATTCGGCGCTCATCAGGAGATCATCGGCGGCGCGGCATTTGTTGGCCTTCGCCATCGCCTCCACGATGAAGCTCGCGACCGCCCACTCGCCGCCCAGGTCGCCCCGGACGCGCTTGCCGCCGAGGGCGACCGTCACGAGGCCGAGCGCCTCGGGGTTGGCGAGGCCGATGTCCTCGAATGCGACGCCGCCGCAGCGCCGCCACAGGCGTTCTGGGGCGTCAACGAGCAGCGTCGCCGCCGCCCGCAAGGCCAAATCGACCCGGCTGCGACGGACGCTTTTCTGCAACAACGCCATCGCCAGATAGGGCGAGATTGGCAGAGGCTGGAGCGCCGGGGGCTTGTCACGATGCGCGATCCGCTTGGCGAGATCATCGCGCAAGTCCGCAAGAATCTTTGAAACCGTCATCGTCCTCTCCTGGATCAAGGGGAGGACGGGTGACTTCTATCCCACCGATAACGTTAGACCTGTGGCTCTTCAATGAAAGAGGTTTTTCGGCGGCGCGACGATTTTATTCCGATCGCGGCAGCCTTCACCCGTAATTGCAAACAGCCCGCAATAGACGTTCGGTCAATTCAATAGACCGAAGAGCTATCTTGGTCGCGTCCCCGACGTCGCTACGCGCCCTTCGCGAGTTCTGCGATCAGCGCCGCGGCGGCCACGTCGGCGACCTCGTCCAGGCCGCCCGCCGCGCCGCGCTTCATCAGGTCGGCGGCGAGTTTCTCGCCGGTGAACTTGAGCGTCGGAAATTCGGCGCTGGACAAGACCGACGTCTGTTTGAGGATTTTCGCCTGGATGTCCTGCGGCGCGCTGGCGAGCCAGCTCGCCGTCTCCATCATCACCAAGCCGGCCAGGCGATTGAGAAAGAGCTGCAGCGCCCAGGCCACATCCTGCTCTTTGGCGATCGCCGCGAGCGTCGCGCCTATTCGCTCGGCGAAGATCGGGCTCAACAGCGGGTCATCGCTCAAGTGGAGGATGACGATGCGGCCGAGCCGAGGCTGCTTGCGGAACGTGGCCAGCAGGGCGCGAAAGAGGTCCCTTAGATAATCCTTCGGGTCTTGCTGCGGCTTATAGGGCGGCGCCAGCTCCGCCAGCGCGGCGCGGGCGATTTCGTCAAGCAGATCCCCCGTTCCGCCCTTGAAATGCGCGCGGATGGTCGCGGGGACGACGTCGAGGGCCTTGGCGAGCGCCCGAATGCTGAGGTTGCGAACCTCGCCCGACAGCCACAGCTTGGCGGCGGCGTCGGCGATCTTGGCGCGCGTCATGCCGGCGCGCATGCCGGCCGTCCGCTTTTCCTTTATCGTCTTCGGGGTGAGCTTCAACATGGCGCCGTCCCTTCACGGACGAGCGACCTTAAGACAACGTGGGCCAATTGTCGATCGGACTATTGAAATTGTGAAGCAGGCTATTGACGGTTCTGTGAAACGGAAAAATGGACTGACCAAGCAGGCCGGCAGGCTGGCGTCGCGCAAAAATTGCAAACCAAAAACCGTGCATTGCCGGTCGCCGCCCGCAACCTTGCAACGACCCTTTCCTGTCTCATGAGACATCGACGGACACATATCGGCGATTTTGCGTGTCCACACATGTCTCATGAGACATCGACGGACAAATGTCGGCGATTTTGCGTGTCCATAAGGCGTCTTTGCGGTGTCTGCGATCTCCTGCTCGAACACGAAGCAAGTCGATTCCTACAAAATCACAGCGTTTGGGCCATGACACCGCGGGATCAAGACTCAGAAGATTCAAATGCCCGTGTGGACAGAAAGGGATTTCGATCCGCGAAGCCCTATCGAGGGTGGGGTATGATAATAATAACTCATATATATCAATAGGTAAGGAGGCCGGTTACGCAGCCGGCGCGCCGAAATCCCGATAATGTCCACGGGCGTTGAGACAGGGTGTCCCACGCTGGCGCGATGTTGAATTCTTGACCTATCATCCAGGCGCGCAAAGGCAAGTTGCGGTCGGCGGCGATTTTCGGTTGAGGCGAAAGTCTGGGCGGGGAGGTCGATTTCAGATGACGCCGCCGATCCCGGCTACGCCCCTCCGACAACCAGCCGAACGGGCGGCGCATGGCATTGCGACGAGGCATCAATTGCGCTCATGCCCCAGCGATTTTTCAAGGGGTCGTGGTGGCTATCAGCCTTCATCTCGAATATATGACGACTGCCATGTTGCAATGGCTACTGCGACGCAGGCGTAAGAACCTCAATCAATTCACCGACTCAATGACAACGACATCCAACTCTTAGGCAGTACGATGTTTTGGAAACCTCGATCGTCTGGCGCCGCCGCAGCGCGCCCAAAAATTCCGCAGGGATTTCGCGTCTATGCGGTCGGCGATGTGCATGGGCGCGCCGACCTTCTCGATAAAGTCCTTTCGCGGATAGAGACGGATCTCGCAAAACGCCCCGCCAACCATGTGTTTCAAGTGTTCTTGGGCAACTACGTCGATGAAGGGCCGGACTCGCGTGGTGTTCTTGATCGATTGGTCCGGCACTCCCGGAACGATACGGTCGTATGCTTGAGGGGCAATCACGAAGCGTATCTCTCCGAGTTCCTCAAAGACCCGAACGTCTTGGAGGAATGGAGCCAACACGGCGCGCTGACGACGTTGGCGTCATACGGAGTGACGCCATCGATCAACACGAGCGCCGAAGAACGCGCGGAACTCTCGATGGCGCTCAAAAAGGCGATGCCGCCCGACCATCAACGGTTTCTCGAAGAGCTCCAGACATGCTTTATCTGCGGTGATTACCTGTTCGTCCACGCGGGCATGCGCCCGGGCGTCTCGCTGGCCGAACAACGGGAGGAAGACCTGCTAGGGATAGGGGAGGATTTTCTCCTGCATGAAGGATCCTTCGGAAGAACCGTAGTTCATGGGCATACGCCGGTCGATGAGCCCGAGATTCGAACCAATCGGATAAACATTGACACCGGCGCCTACGCAACAGGCCGGTTGACGTGCCTTGTGCTCGAGCGCGATGAGGTCGCATTCATCTGATGAATATCGAGCCCGGGAGCTGGTCACGCTTGCGACCGGCGGCGTCGCTTTTCCATCGTATAGACGTTCCCGTATTCGGAGATCGACGAGTTGTTGGCGGAGCGAAACAGTCGGGCGAAGTACACTGGGGCGCGTAACCGCGATGACGATGCCGGGTGCTGCGCGAAGGCGCAGTCGTTGTCCATCGTGAGCGATGCGACATGCTTCCCCGCAAGCGCGTCGCCGATGGCGCGGTTCACCTGCTCATTCGTGCGATCCCGTATCCACCGAATGATCGTGTCCTTCGTGCGGCGCTGCACGAAGACCACGAGGACCGCCGCGCTCGCGCCTGAAACGATGAAATCGCCCTCCCAGTGCTCGTTGGGGAATCGAATCTCCAGGTGCTTGCTTATCGGTCCGAATGCCGAGAAAGGTGTTGCGCCTCGGAAGAACGTTCTCGATGAGATCGACAGGTCCACCAGGCTTCTCGTCTTCAAACACGCCGACAATTAGACGGCCGGTGCAATACGCTCCGGTGTCCAAGTCGGTGCGGCCTGGATACAGCCTCGGCCCGTCATCGAATGGATCATGCCCATGAACGACATGGAAAGGCCCGTAGCCCTGCTCGAAGTCGGCTCGATACCGCTTCCAAATCAGCGTTTGCTTGTTCTGTTTTTCGAGAGGGACTTCCTGATCCACGCCGGCGTGGACATAGATTCGGTGCTTGTCACGGTGGAGTAGGGGCAGGCTCTTAAGCCAATTCACGTGAGAGGAATCAACGAGAGACAGGTCGGGGATTGTACCCAGTCCCACGCCATACGATGTTAGCGTCGCGTTGCCACCATTGACCAGCCACCCACTCACCTTAAGACGATCTCGAGAGGCTTGAATCAGCATGTCCTCGTGGTTTCCTGTCAAGCATATCCATTTCCATCCAGGCGCAGGGCCAGCAATCAGGCGTTCGATGACCTCTCGGCTTTGCGGGCCGCGATCGATGTAGTCGCCCGTGAATACAATCGTGCCAGGTTCTCGTTGCTCAATCCTGGAGAGAGCGAGTTGGAGCAAATCGAAACGACCGTGCAGGTCAGGAACCACGTAAGTCTTCGTCGACATGGCGCCTCTTTTTGACCTCCTTCCTTCAACCGATCTTGTATGTGCTTGTTCAACAGCGATCAGTGATAGAGCTGCGTCAGCTTGCCTTTTGCGCACTTTTTCCCAAGCAAGTTCGAAAGTGAGTTTAATTTCATCCGCCGCAAGTCGATACAATTTGGCGTTCTTCGAAGAACCGATAGTCCGCGCAATTTCGAAAATGTGAATTGCCTCGTCGTAGGCGTTCAGCCCGCGGCGGACGATCAGGTCGTGCGTGACCGCCGTAACTTCTGCACGTGTAGGGCCGGACCACGGGAAACCCATCGTGTTGACTCGCAAATGTAATTTTCCAATCCAAGAGTAATATCAGCCAGAGATCAAGCAAAAGTGACCGTGGAACGTGGGCACCAGGATTGCGCGCCTTTGGCCGACAACTGAATGACCGTGCATTCCGTCGAGATGGCCCCATCGCCGTAGGAAATGCGCGCGTTAAGGAACGTGCGCTGCCGAATTGTGGCCCGTTCTCGATTATCCGCCACCGCTTCCTCCGGGAAAAACGCCCAGCTCAACGTGCCGGCTACGCCGGAACAATAGCGAAATTACAGGAAGTTTATTGATCTATTCCGAAAGAAATAGCCGGAAATTAGTTAAGCAAACCATCCGATTTGCAATTTGCTGTGGCTCTTGGCGTCGACACAGATCGGTGAGCGTAAGGAAATTGGGTAAACTTAACTCTACCGTGCCATTCTATTTGCTTCGCACAAGAGTTCTCCGACCCGACGACTCGCACAAGAGTTCTCCGACCCGACGACTGGGGTGCGTCACGGTTAGCTGAGACATCCGGCTGCGGTAAATTGAACCGCAACCGGAGGTTTTGAGATGACGATCGATGCAGGGCGCAAGCCCGAGGGGGCGCCGGAGCGCTCTCCCATAGCTGGCGGAGGCGCCCCCTTGGGCGTCGATGCAGGACCGAAACGTTATTCGGTTCAGCGCAAGATGGCCGTTGTGGCGCGGCTGTTGCGTGGCGAGCCGTTGGAGCTGGTGGCCCGGGAAACGAATGTCTCCATCGGCAAGCTGACCGAGTGGCGCGAACGAGCGCTCGCCGGCGCGGCGTCGGCCTTGAAAGAACGTGAGCGCGATGAGCGCGACGATGAAATCGCCCGGCTGAAATCCAAGGTGGGCGAGATCACCATGGACAACGAGTTGCTGTACTCCAAGATCGCCGCCATGGAGGGCAAACACCCTTTGGCCCGAAGGAGGTCGAGACGATGAGCCAGACGGTCTCGCCCTCCCTGTCTCGCTCATATGGCCTGGCGCGGGTCTCGCGCGCGTGGAATGTTTCGCGCGCCAGCGTCTATCGCTTTCTCAAGGGGACGAGCTCGCTCCCGATCCTTCGTCGCCCCGGTCCGACAGGCCCTTGTCCGGATGCTGACCTGGCCGATCATATCCGCCGGGAAATCGAAGCGTCCGACTTTCACGGCGAAGGCTATCGCAAGATATGGGCGCGACTGCGCGTTGCTGGCGTTCGCTCGAGCCCTCGCCGCGTGCGCCGGGTGATGGGGGAGAACGGCTTGCTCGCGCCCCATCGCGTCGGACGCACCCAAGAGAAGACGCACGACGGAACCATCGTCACCGACAAGGTCAATGAAATGTGGGGAACGGACATGAGCCAGACCGTCA
>JBEKSH010000548.1:0-3313 GCA_049517235.1 Roseiarcus sp.
ATATCCCTATGACGCCGAGAAGCTGATCGAGCTGCCGTTCGTCATGGGCGTGCTGGCCGATCTGTCGGGCAATAGCTCGGCCGTTCAGAAGCCTGACATCGCGGACCGCGCCTTTCTCGATATCGACATGGACAATTTTGACAAACGCATGGCGGCCATCGAGCCAGGCCTGTCCATGAAAGTTCCCAATAAGCTGGGCAGCGGCGAAGGCGGCGACAAACTCTCCGTCAACGTCAAGTTCAAGAAGATGGACGACTTTTCACCAACCGCGGTCGCCAGGCAAGTGCCGGCCGTCGCCAAACTTCTGCAAGCGCGCGAACAATTGTCGAATCTGCTTCGCTACATGGACGGCAAAGTCGCCGCTGAGGACGCGCTGAAGAAATTGCTCGCGGACCCGCAGCTGATGGCGGCGATGAAAGACAAACTGGCCGAGAGGCCGTCCGATGCGACTCCAGACGAATGAAAGGGGCAATGAACGATGGCCACGCAACAGGAACAAAAGGATCTCCCGTCGGCCGCCGCGACTGGACTGGCCGAGGTCGATGATTTCGCCGCGCTTCTGAAGCAGAACTTAAAGCCACGAAGCGAACGCGCCGCCAGCGAAGTCGAAAATGCGGTGCAAACGCTCGTCACGCAGGCGCTTGCCGATTCGAGCCTCGTCAAAGGCGACGTGATCGACACGATCGAAGAGATGATCGCGCGGCTCGACGAAAAGCTGTCGGAGCAAATGAATGAAGTCCTCCATGCGCCGGAGTTCCAGAAGCTCGAGAGCGCATGGCGGGGCCTGCACTATCTCGTCTACAATTCGGAGACGGACGCGACTCTCAAAATCCGCGTCATGAACGTCGGCAAGAGCGAGCTTTACCGAAATCTGAAACTATTTCCCGGCGCCCGCTGGGATCAAAGCCCGCTGTTCAAGAAAGTCTATGAGCAGGAATTCGGCCAACTCGGCGGCGAGCCCTATGGCTGCCTTGTCGCCGATTATCACTTCAATCATTCGCCGACCGATGTGCAATTGTTGCGCGACCTCTCGAAAGTGGCCGCGTCCGCGCATGCGCCGCTGCTGACTGGCGCCGACCCCACCCTGATGGGCATGGATTCGTGGACGGAATTGAGCAACCCTCGCGATTTGGGCAAGCTTTTCGACACGCCGGATTATGCGGCCTGGAAAGGGCTGCGGGACGCGGTCGACAGTCGCTATATGGCGCTGTGCATGCCGCGCGTGCTGTCTCGCCTTCCTTACGGCGCCAAATCGGAGCCGGTCGAAGAGTTCGGCTTCGAGGAGGACACCGACGGCCACAAGGGCGAAAAATACGGCTGGATGAATGCTGCCTACGCGATGGCCGCCAATGTCAACCGCGCGTTCAAGGAATATGGCTGGACTGTGCGCATTCGCGGCGTTCAATCGGGCGGCGAGGTGATCAATCTGCCGACCCACACCTTCCCGACCGACGACGGCGGCGTCGATCTCAAATGCCCGACGGAGATCGCGATCACCGATCGGCGCGAGGCGGAATTGTCGAAGTCCGGCCTCATCTCGATCGTCCATCGCAAGAACACCGACAAGGCCGCCTTCATCGGCGCCCAGTCGGTCTACAAGCCGAAGCTTTACGACAAGGTGGAGGCGACGGCCGCCGACAATTTGTCGGCGCGCATTCCCTATATGTTCGCGGTGTCGCGCTTCGCGCATTATCTCAAATGCATGGTGCGCGACAAGATCGGCTCGACCAAGGAAAAAGACCAACTGGAGAAGTGGCTGAACGAGTGGATCACCCTCTATGTCGACGGCGATCCGAAGAATTCGAGCGAGGAGACCAAAGCGCGCCTGCCGCTTGCGGACGCCAAGGTCACCGTCAAGGAGAACGAGGAAAACCCCGGCTATTACTCCGCCCATTTCTACTTGCGTCCACACTTCCAACTGGAGGGCATGGACATCGGCATGAGCCTTGTCTCGAAAATTCCGCAGGCGACAACCTAGAAAATTCTCGCAAGAACGGTCCGCGATATCGCTCGGGCGGGATTTTCGGACCGTAACACAATAGGGCGGGCGCGAACGCCCGCACATCTTCAAGAGCGGCGCAGTCGCCCTTCGCGAAGTTCACCCATGAAGTGGAGGCTTAGCTATGGCTGGTGAAAGCGATTTCTTTCTCAACATTGACGGCATTCAAGGCGAGGCGCAGGACGACAAGCACAAGAACGAAATTCACATCAAGTCGTTCAGCATGGGAGCGACGAACGCCGGGTCTGGCGGTTCGGGCATGGGGTCGGGCGTCGGCAAGGCGCACGTCCACGACATCCACATCACCAAGGAAGTCGACAAAGCCACGCCCAATATTTTCCTCAACTGTCTTACCGGCAAGCATCATCCGAAGGCGACGATCACCGCGCGCAAGGCCGGCGAGAAACCGCACGAATATCTGAAAATCACTTTGGAAGAAGTGTTCATCTCGGGCTACCAGTTGCACGCCAAAGACAGCGGCGCCATGCCGGTCGAGAGCTTTTCGCTCAACTTCGCCTCGGTCGAGCAGGAACACAAGGTTCAGAACGCCGACGGAACGGCGGGCGCCGCGAACAAGAAGAAATTCGACCTCAAGAAGCACAAGGCGGCGTGACGGCCGGACGCAGGGGGCCGGCCTTCGATCGAAGGCGGGTCTCCCTGAACGTCGGCGACGCTCCGCGAGCGCCACCAAGAGCTGTTGTTTGTTCTCGCTTGCGTCGCAACATCGCGCGCGAGGGCGGACTTTTGCCGCCTGAACCAAGATCGTCGCTCTTCCGGATTTGGGAGATAGTATTATAACAGGCACGCTTGTCGAGACCTCGGACGGGATCCCGTTCTTCCCTCCGAACGCCAGCCCCGCCGGCGTAACTCAAGGGCCGTCGGCCGCAATCACCGGCATCATGTCGATCCTCACTGCGCTCAACAGTCAAAGCGTGCAATGGGCGGTCCAAAATGGAATCTCGGGCCTCAAGTCGACGCTTGATTCTGCGATCACTTCCTGGGCGAACAGCAATACGACCGGCAAATGCTACGATCCTGCGAGCGTCGGCTGCATCATTGAGGTCGCGACTTATTCGGAATCCGGACCTGTCGGCTCGCCCGCGACTTACGGGTACATCGGCGTATATGCCGGCAGTTGCGGACTGGATTTTCAGACCGCGCTGAACGACACCGTGAGCACGGGCGGCGTTTATCCTAGTCGCCCGCTTCAATCAATTTGAAAGGATTTTGTGATTCGCTTTTGTCGCAGGCTGAGCGACGGAGGCGATTATGACGGCGAGCGAGAATTCTGTGAAGAAATATGTTGTGAGGTTG
>JBEKSH010000549.1:0-3313 GCA_049517235.1 Roseiarcus sp.
TGCAGGCCGCGGCGCTCCTGAAACAGTCACCCCATCCGACCGACGCCGACATCGACGGCACGATGTACGGCAACATTTGCCGCTGTGGGACCTATCAGCGCATTCGCGCCGCCATCAAGCAAGCTGCGGGAGCGTGACATGACCAAGCACATTCGTGAACTTGCGCCGTCGGGCATCGAGAACGTCAGCCGCCGCGGCGTCCTGAAGGGCCTGCTTTCAACCACCGGTCTCGTGCTCGCCGTGAGCGTTTTGCCGCCCCGCCCGGCGCGGGCCGACGCGCCGAAATGGGGCGCCGACGGCATGCCGCACGGTACGGTGAACAATCCTCACGCCTTCGTGTCGATTGCGCCCGATGGCGTCGTCACCATCGTCTGCCACCGCTCCGAGATGGGTCAGGGCGTGCGCACCGGCATGCCGCTGATCGTCGCCGACGAACTCGACGCCGACTGGGCCAAAGTGAAGATCGCCCAGGCGACCGGCGACGAAGTGAAATTCGGCAACCAGGACACCGACGGCTCGCGCTCGACCCGCCACTTCATGAAGGCGATGCGCCAAGCCGGCGCCGCCGCCCGCATGATGTTGGAAGCGGCCGCGGCCAAGCGCTGGGGCGTCGCGCTCTCCGACGTGGAGGCGAACCACCACTAAGTCATCCACAAGCTATCCGGCAAGAAGCTTGGCTATGGCGAGCTTGCCGCCGACGCCAGCGCGATGGATGTGCCGGCGACCGACCAGCTGCGCCTCAAGGACCCCTCGCAGTTCCGCTACATCGGCAAGGAGGGCACCAACATCGTCGATGGCTTCGACATCACGACGGGTCGCGCCAAATATGGCCAGGACGTCCGCCTGCCGGGCATGAAATACGCCGTCATCGCCCGCCCGCCGGTCATGGGGGGCAAAGTCGTCTCCTTCGACTACTCGGAAGCGATGAAGGTCCCCGGCTTCTTCAAGGTTGTGCGGATCGCCGAAACCCCGATCCCGTCCGCCTTCCTGCCCTCCGGCGGCATCGCCGTGGTCGCCGACAATACCTGGGCGGCGATTCAGGGCCGCAATGCTCTGAAGATCGTATGGGACGACGGCGCGCACGGGACCTACGAGTCCAAGGCTTACCGCACGACGCTCGAGACCGCCGCGCGTCAGCCTGGAATGGTTCTGCGCACCGAAGGCGACCCCGCCGCCGGGTTTGCCGGCGCCGCCAAGAAAGTCGAGGCCGAATATTACATTCCGCACCTCGCTCACGCGACGATGGAGCCGCCCTCGGCGACCGCCCGCATCGTCGATGGCAAGGTCGAGGTTTGGACGAGCGTCCAGAGCCCGCAGGCCGCGCACGATCTGGTGGCCAAGTCGCTCGACGTCGCGCCTGAAAACGTCACGGTCAATGTGATGCTTCTGGGCGGCGGCTTCGGGCGCAAGTCGAAGCCGGATTTCGCGGTCGAGGCGGCCTTGGTCTCACGGGGGATCGACGGCGCTCCGGTGAAAGTCGTGTGGACCCGCGAAGACGACATCCACAACGGCTTTTACCATACGGTGTCGATCGAACGCCTGGAAGCCGGGCTCGACAAGGACGGCAAGACCGTCGCGTGGCGCCACAACAGCGTCGCTCCGACGATCATGGCGATCTTCATGCCCGATCCCAAACATGAGGCCAACTGGGAGGCCGGCATGGGCCTCACCGATATGCCGTTCGACGTCAAGAATATCAGTATCGAGAACGGCGCGGTCGAAGCCCACACCAAGATTGGCTGGCTGCGCTCGGTGTCGAACATCTCGCACGCCTTCGCGATCCAATCCTTCGCCGGCGAACTCGCGGCGGCGGCCGGCAAGGATCAGAAGGCGTTCTTTCTCAACCTTATCGGTCCTCCCCGCATCGTGGATGTCAGGAATTCGACGAAGGGCTTCTGGGACTACGGCGAGAACCCCGACGTCTATCCGATCGACACCGGGCGTTTGCGCAACGTCGTCGAACTCGTCACTGACAAGGCGGGTTGGGGCCGCAAACTGCCGGCGGGCCACGGCCTTGGCCTGGCGGTCCACCGCAGCTTCGTGACCTACGTTGCGGCGGTGGCCGAGGTGGCGGTGGACGACAAGGGCAACGTCACCGTGCCGCGTGTCGACATCGCCATCGACTGCGGCCCGACTGTCAATCCCGATCGCGTCCGCGCCCAGATGGAGGGGGCCGTTATCTGGGGTCTCAACGTCGCCTTGAAGAGCGAAATCACGTTCAAGGACGGCAAGGTCGAGCAGAACAACTTCGATGACTACCATGTGCTGCGGATCAGCGAGGCGCCGGGCGAGACTCATGTGCATATCGTGCCGCACGGCTACGACATCATCCCTGGCGGCGTCGGCGAACCGGGCGTTCCGCCGGTCGCCCCGGCGCTTCTCAACGCCATCTTTGTTGCGACGGGCAAGCGTATCCGCACGCTGCCAATCGGTCAGCAGTTGATGAAGGCCTGAAGGCGCCAAAAAAAGGCGGGCCGGAGTTAGCCCCGGCCCGCGTCATCGCGAACCCTCACCGCTCCGCTGGGCGCGGGCGCTTGGCTGCCATGTTTCTTTGGCGGGCGAAGCGGCCTGAAGAGACGTGGCGCCGACATAGGATATTTGCAGGCCAGGCAATCGCGCCAGGGGAAGCCCTCGCGGCGTCCGGCGACCGGCTGCCGGGGCGTTGCCATGGGGCGCGCTCGACAAGGCGCGCGCGCCAGCCCGCCCAAAAGCGGGCGATGGGCCGCGCGCGGTCCGCGTTGATCGAAGATGGCCTCGAAGAGCGTGCGTCCCGCGCGGAACGTCGCCCAGAGCCTGAGCATTTAGGCGCGGCGGCCGAGGCTGCCCGAGGGGACTTCCGAGAAAGCGCGCATGAGCGTCATTTCGCGAGCCGCCTCTCGTGAGCCGCGCACGAGCCTCGCAAAATTGGCGGAGCCGCTCAATTTCAATCATTGCGGTTTTGTATAGTTGCGGCCAACTTTTCGCCGCCCCGCGCCGGCCTTTTGGCCACACCTGCGAGATAGTTCCGCGGTGACGGCCCGAATGCGCTCGTCGGAGTAAGATTCCATCCGAGAAAAAGCGCATTCAATTCAACTGAATCACCTCTCAACATCGGAGTTCACCATTGCATCGCGCTTTCGTTCTGACCGCTCTTGCCGTTCTGATGACCGGGCCGGCTCTTGCCGCCGGGACCTGCAGCACCGCGCCGGCGGCGCAATTCAAACCCCAGGCGGCGCTGGAGGCGCAGCTCAAGGCCGGAGGCCTAACGGTTCGTCAGATCAAGGTCGAGAAGGGCTGCTACGAAGTCTATGCGGTCGACAAGGCCGGCAGGAAA
>JBEKSH010000550.1:0-3312 GCA_049517235.1 Roseiarcus sp.
ATTCACGCGCAGGTCCACAACCATTTCAATCAGGAGCGTCATCTCGTCAACCGCGACGTTTACAAACACAGACGCTCGGCCGCGCTGGCCGAGTGGCGCACTCTCGCCGCCTAATCGGCGCTGGGGTTTGGGCAAACTACGGAACTCGCGGGCGGCCTGCCGTTACTCTGACATTGCCCCCACGCCGGATGACAGTCATTCTCGCCATGGTTGGCATGGGCAACCGAGAGAGCGCTTTAAGTGCACGGCAGTACACCTCCCAATTGGAGACGCTGGCAATCGCGCCTGAAGACACATTCCAGTGCGCAGGCTATAGTAGCGCGGCTTCCGACCATACTCCCAAAACGCCCTAAATGTGCGCGATAGAAGCGATTTCGACGAGGAAGTCGTCCCGAACCAGGCCGGCGGTTATACAATAGCGCGCGGGCGGGTTCTTCGGAAAATAGTCTGAATAGACTTCATTCATCGCCCGGTAGTCCGCCATGCTTTTCAGAACAATCGTATTGAAAGCGATGTCCGACATTTTGCAGCCGCCGGCCTCCAACACAGCCTTGATGGACTCCAGCACCGCGCGTGTCTGCGCCTTCACGTCGCCGACGCCGACCGTCTCACCCTTGCTGTTTGTGGGAACCGTACCGGAAACATAGATCGTCCTATCGGCTCTGACGCCCGGCGAATAGGGTGCGAGCGGCGGCGGAGAGCCGTTCGGGATAATCACAATATTAGGCATGCAATACACTCCCCTTCTCTAAGCGCACCGCGGGTGGCGGATGCCCTATTTGACGCGCGGCCGTGGGCGACCGTTGTCGCTTAGCGCGACGACTATCAAGATTTCATCAGGGCGCGGCGCGCCGCCAACGCTCACACTGATCGTGTCGATGTAGTTGAAAGACCACTCATCGTCCTTGTGGCCGAGCGGCGTGTCGATCGACGCCCCAGCGCAGCCGACCTTCTGCGTGGAGGGGATAATCGCGCGCCCTCCACCGATCGCCGCGCGGATCGCCTTACCCATCCGAGGATGTAAAACTGCGGCCGCATGCTCTATCTCTCCGTTGACGCCGACAATCGAAGCCTTGCCGTACGCGATCGGATGGCCGGGCAAAAGTGCAAGCGCGTCCTTCGCGAGCTTTTCGCCGATCTCTGCACCCCCCGCGATCAGCACTTCGAGATCGTCAGCTGCCTGACCCGCGTACGGATTTGCGATGACTGCGCAAGCCGCGACACGGGTCGCAGGTGCGAGCGTCGGGAATCCACCCTCCTCGTAGATCACATCGCGAAAGATGCTCAGTCTGCGAATGCGCATCCGACCCCCCCCTTTCACGCAACGCCCAAATAGCTTCTTTTGATCTGCGCGTCGTGCATCAAATCCAATGCGCGGCCTTGATGCGCAATTCTGCCTGTCTCAAGCACGTAGGCGTGCCCGACCGAGCGCAACACCTTCATGGCGTTCTGCTCGGCGACGAGGATCGTCACGCCGCCATCGTTGATGTGCGCCATGACCTCGAAGATTTCATCGACGATGCGCGGCGCAAGCCCGAGCGAAGGCTCGTCGAGGATCAGAAGTCGCGGCTGCGCCATCAACGCTCGCCCGATGGCGAGCATTTGCTGTTCGCCGCCGGACAGCACGCCAGCGAGCTGGTGCGCACGGGTCTTGAGAATGGGAAAATAGTTCTCGACCTTGCTGAGGCTCTCCCGATAGGCGGCGCGGGCGCCGCGACGATAGGCTCCGAGCTGAAGATTTTCCTCGATCGTAAGCTCGGGGAACAGCATTCGTCCCTGTGGCACATGGACGATGCCGAGATCGACAATCGCCTCCGGAGTGCGTCCGCGCAACGAGCGGCCCTCGAACAGAATGGCGCCGCCATGAACGTGGGTGAGCCCGGAAACGCTGCGCATAAGGGTCGTCTTGCCCGCGCCATTCGGGCCGAGAAGGCCAATGAATCCGCCCTTCGGCACCTCCATCGACACCGATCGCAGCACGTCGGAGCGATTGTATCCAGCCCTCAGCTCCACAAGCTCAAGCATAGGTCGCCGATTTTCCAAGATAGGCTTCGATGACACGTGGGTTCCGCTGAATCTCCGCTGGTTCGCCCTCGGCGATTTTCTCGCCGTGGTCGAGCACGTGAATTCTCCCGGCGAGTTGCATGATCACGCGCATATTATGCTCGATGACCAACAGGGTGACGCCAAGATCGCCAGCGATGCGGCGACAGGTCGCGATAAGCTCCTGGGCTTCGATTTCATCCATGCCAGAGGTCGGCTCATCGAGCATCAGCAATCGCGGTTTGCTCATCAGCGCGCGCATCAGGTCGACCTTTTTGAGGACTCCGAAGGACAGCTCCACGGCGCGCGCCGTCCCCAGATAGGACAAGCCGAAGGCGGCAAGCAGCGTCTCGGCTTCCCGGTAGACTTCGCGCTCGGCGCGCGTCTTCGCCGGCGTGCCGATCAGGTCCTGGAGCCAGTTCGTCGCCCGGTGCTTGAATGCGCCTGTCGCCACATTCTCGAGCACGGTCAGATCGGCAAAGGTCTCGGCGTGTTGAAACGTCCGGCCGATGCCAGCCGCCGAAATCCGCGAGGCGGAAAGCATTTGCAGTTCCTGCCCGTCCAGCAGGACGCGCCCTCCGGTGAGAGCGATCAGCCCCGAGATGCAATTGATCAGCGAGGTCTTGCCCGCCCCGTTTGGTCCGATCAGACCGTGGATTTCCCCTTTGCCGATCGTCATCGAGACGTGAGACACCGCGCAGAGGCCCCGATACCTCACAGTGACGTCGTCGATGCGCAGGCCCTCATCCATTTTGGCTCCCCGCAACAGGAGCGACGAGCGTCCTCGTTCGGGACTGGCGCCGCCGGAACGCCGACGCCAGGCCGACGATGCCATTGGGCATGAAGATCAGCGTCAGCAGCAAGATCGCGCCGAACACGAACTCATTGTATTCCTTGAAGTTGCGTAGCAGTTCCGGCAGGAGCGAGAACGCGACGGCGCCGATGATCGAGCCCGCGACGGAGCCGAGGCCGCCGACCGTGATGAAGATGATGTCGCGCACAGAGGCCGCCAGGTTGAACTCGAGCGGGTCGATGAAGCCGACGAGCGATGCGTAAAGCCCTCCGCCGATGCCGGCGTAGAAGGACGCGATGACGAAGGCGATCAGTTTGGTGCGCGCGAGCGGCACGCCGAGGGTCTGCGAGGCGGCTTCGCTGTTGCGGATCGCGTTGAACGCGCGACCCGTCGGAGAATTCAGGATTGAAACGGCGCACCATACGCTCGCCAGAGCGATCGCCAGAATCGGGTAATAGAAATAAAGATCCTTGGAA
>JBEKSH010000551.1:0-3308 GCA_049517235.1 Roseiarcus sp.
TCACTCAAATCTGACGAAGGCGGCGCGCCTCGAAAAATACTACGAGCGCGCCACGCCGAGGGAAATCGCGCGGCATCTGCAGCAGGCGATCGCCTGGTCCGAAAGCCATCGATCGGCTTCGCCGGCAAATACGATCCTCGTCTATGCCTGGAACGAATGCGCCGAGGGATTCGGCGCGCTCATGCCGAGCTATCGTCGCGGCGACGCCAACGGCGACTCGTCGCGACTTGACGCGATCCGGGAAGTCTTGACGAGGTAAATTGGATATTTTGATCGCCAAAGGCCTACGGATTTGCATTCGCCATTGCAGAGGCGTTGCGGCGACCACCCGTCCTTACCTCGTGGCGCCCTTCGCCGACCGGCTTCGCGTAATTTGGCGAATGAGGGTTTGTCACCGTAGCTCCGGCGCCTCGCCGCAACTCCGTGTCCCACAACCGGCGCAGCCCAACACGGCTTGACGCTAATGGCCCTCGAAAGAGACGAGGGTGCGCACCGGCACGCCGAGCCCGCGCAACTTGTCGGCGCCGCCAAGGTCGGGAAGGTCGATGACAAAGCAGGCGCCGAGCACGTTGCCGCCCATTTGCCGCAGCAGCTTGACCGCCGCCTCGGCGGTCCCGCCGGTGGCGACGAGATCGTCGACCAGGATCACACGCTCGTCCCTGACCAGCGCATCCTCATGCATCTCCATTTCGTCGATGCCGTATTCGAGCGAGTAGCCGACGCTGACGCGCCTGAACGGCAGCTTGCCCTTCTTGCGGATCGGGATGAACCCGGCCGACACCTGGTGCGCCACGGCGCCGCCGAGAATGAAGCCGCGCGCTTCGACGCCCGCGACCTTGTCGATCTTGGCGCCAGCCCACGGTTGCACCAACTGGTCGACGGCGAGGCGGAAGGCGCGCGCGTCGCCCAGCAGCGTGGTGATGTCGCGGAACATGATGCCGGGGCTGGGATAGTCCGGGATCGAGCGGATGGCGGCCTTGAGGTCGTTCTCGAACTTGGCGTAGGTCATGGCAGGGTCCCGACGCGATAATGGGCTGGCCGGCGTCCAGCCGCCTTTTGAGCGGGCGCCGCGCCTTTGGAGCACGCCGACTTCCGATCGAACCGGTCGAGGGTGATCCATCGTTTCGGCTGGCGGAGCGTGTTGCACCCGTAACGGCTTGTCAATGACGGCTCTTTGGGCCACGGCCGAAGGCGGCGCGATTCAGCGAACCCCAGTCACGCCCTGGCGATAGCCAGCCCCTCGCGCGCCGCGCCATATTCTCGGCGCCCTGTTGCTAAAGCCCAGTCGCGAAACGCGCCATCACGACGATGATCGCCACCTGCATCGCTCCCTGGAACGCGACGGCGTAGAAATAGCGACTCATCAGCGCGCTGACTTTCACGCCGTCGGGATTGGGTTTGCGCAGCTCCCAGTAGACGCGCAGGTTGGTCGGCAAGAGGTAGCCGAGTCCCTGGACGGTGAGGATCGTCACGATGGCCAGCGCCGCCGCCACCCACCAGAATTGGGGATAGGCGACGTCGAGAAAGCCGAGCTGGCGGGCGAGGAACCAGCCGCTGGTCCCGGTGGCGATCGACAGCGTCGGCATGATGAACAGCGTCTTCGGCGTGAGCCGGGTGATCACCGCGCGGCGGGCCTCGAACGGCGCGGCGCGCAGAATCGGCCCGACGACGAAGCCCATGAACAGGTCAATCCCGGTCCATAGCGCGCCGGCGATGACGTGAACGAAATTGAGAAGCCACAGATCGCCCACGACGATCGCCGCCGCCATGGCGGCCAGCGCCAGCCCGGCCCAGGCGAAATTGAACAGATTGATCGGCGCGCCGAACGGCTCCGCCGACGCTTTCGCTGCGACGCTCATGCGAGGCCTCCCCGCCGTGTATTCAAGCGGGAATGTACAGGATAAGGACGATCGGAGAAAGAGCGGCGTTGCGGCGTCGCGGGCGGCTGCCTGACGGCGCGCCCGCCTCGCGCGCCGCCGCGGCCTTAAGCGGTCATGCGCGGATACATGCGCGCCGCGACGGCGACGAGGGCCGCCGAGATCGCTATCAGGATCGCGGCGTCGAAAACAAGGCCGTATTTGCTCGCCCCGCCGGCAAGCATCAGCGCGCGCAGGCCGTCGACCTCGTAAGTGAGCGGGTTGGCCAGCGAAACCGCCTTCAGCCAGGGGGGCATGATTTCGATCGGATAGATGGCGTTGCTGGCGAAGAAGATCGGCATGGTGAGCACTTGGCCGATGCCCATGAACCGCTCGCGGGTCTTCACGACGCAGGCGATGATCAGCGAAAAGGTGGAGAACAGCCCCGAACCAAGCGCGATGAAGAAGATGACGCCCAGAATATTGGCGGGATGGAAATCGACGGCGATGCCCATTATGACCGCGAGAATATAGACGATGACCGCCTGCGCCAGGCCGCGCACGCCGGACGAGGTCGCTTTGCCGAGCACGAGCGCGCTACGCGGAGCGGGGCTGACCATATAGCGGTGCAGCACGCCGAGGTCGCGTTCCCAGATCGCGGCGATGCCATAGAAAATGGCGGCGAACAGCACGCTCTGGGCCAGAATGCCGGGCGCGAGGAAATCGAGATATCGGCCGCCCTCGCTCGACAGGCCGCGAACCTGAGCCATCACCTGTCCGAAAAGCAGAAGCCAGATCGCCGGCTGCAAGGCCCGCGTGAGGAGTTCGTTCGGATCGTGACGCAGCTTGCGGATTTCAGCGTCCGCGACAGCGAACACCTGCGTCAAATAGCCCAGAACCGACGCGACGGCGGCGTCCTTATGCGTGGGTTTGGGCGCTTCTGCGACTTTCCCTGACGTCACGATACGAGCCTCCGGAGTCGATTTCCACACCGGCGATTTGCGCGAAGACGTCATCGAGCGTGGCGCCGGGGCCGACGCGATCCTTCAATTGCTGCGGCGTGCCGATCTCCTCGAGCCGGGCGGCATGCAGGAAGCCGATCGAATCGCACAGCGCATCGGCCTCGTCCATGAGATGCGTGGTGATCAGAATCGTCACGCCCATCTCGCCGCGCAGCTTGCGCACGTGATCCCAGACGGCGTGGCGCGCCACGGGATCGAGACCCACGGTAGGCTCGTCCATGAACAGTATGGAAGGCTCGTGGATCATCGCGAGGGCGATCTCCAGACGGCGAATCATGCCGCCGGAATAGCCCTGAACCAGCCGGTCCGCCGCCGCCGTCAGATCCATCATCTTGAGCGACGCCGCGATGCGATCCTCGCGCTCCGCCCGTGGGATCAGATAGAGCCTGGCCGACGTCAATAGGTTCTCGTAGCCGGTGAGGGCGCCGTC
>JBEKSH010000552.1:0-3293 GCA_049517235.1 Roseiarcus sp.
GTCTATCTTCCAAGACTTACCGTAGGGCGGATTCGACAGCATGAAGTCAAATTCTCGGGATGGGAACGCGTCGCCCGATAGCGTCGAGCCGAACTTCATGTTCTCAGCCTCTACGCCTTCGCCCTTCAGGATCAGGTCCGCCTTGCTGATTGCGAACGTCTCGGGATTGACCTCCTGACCGTAGAGGTGAACAGAGACCTCTTTGCCGTGGTTGGACGCCAGCTTGATGAGCGTCTGCTCGGCCACGGTCAGCATGCCGCCGGTACCGCAAGCGCCGTCATATACAAGGTAAGTTCCGGACTGGATGCTATCCGCGATAGGCATGAAGATCAGATACGCCATCAACTCCACGACATCGCGTGGTGTGAAGTGCTCGCCGGCCTCCTCGTTGTTTTCTTCGTTGAACCGCCGGATCAGTTCTTCGAAGATCGTCCCCATCGTGTGGTTGTCGAGTGCCAGGAGCCGCTCCGTTCCGTCCTGATGAACAACGGAATTCGGGCTCAAATTGATCGATGGGTCGAGAAACTTCTCGATTAGAAAGCCCAACGCATCGGCTTCCACGAGAGTCGGGATTTGGTTTCTAAACTTGAATTTATCAAGGACCTCCTGGACGTTCGGGGAGAAGCCGTCGAGATAGGCCTCGAAATCCGATTTCAATTGCTGCCTGCGCGCACGCGCCGCAAGGTCGCGAAGAAGAAAGGGAGAGGTATTGTAGAATGCTTCGCCTGCTGCCTGACACAGAGCCGCGTGTTGGTTCGCAACGCCTGCTTTGTCCAGCTGGCCCTTGAGCTTCAACACCGCTGCCTTCGACTGTTCAAGCACGGCATCGAGCCGCCGGATCACGGTCATCGGCAAAATGACATCGCGATATTTTCCTCTGACATAAACGTCACGAAGGACGTCGTCGGCAATATTCCAAATGAATGTACCAATGTTGAGCACTGCCAACGGTCTCGCCCTTGTTGTGGTTCCAGAATTTTAATTTACTTTAGACCGAGAAAGAATATTCCGCACGTTCGTGGCGTGCCACCCTCCCCCGCGCGGCGATGGTACACCGCGCAAATTGAGCGCTTTGGCAATCTGCTGCGGGGTCCATGCCCATGTCATCTCGAGGTCGCCTTGAACCTCAGTCTCGCGTCCCCTCGCCATCGTCGCAGTCCGTCACTGGTCGACGCGATCACTTCGAGCAGAACGCGCATCTCCATAAGTTATAACTAAATCTCTGAAAGCGTGACTCGGACGCGAGGGCGCGATAGCGCGTCACGCCGTCAGCACGATCCCGCTCGACTATGAAGCCGCGGCTTTGCAATCCCGTCAAAGCCGGCCGGCGTTTCAAAGGCGTGCCGCGTAGGGTCATGCTCGACGACTTGATACGCGACGTGAGACATTGTCTTGATTCCCTTGTCTTCGGCCTAATAGCGAGCCAATCACTTCACAATAGCACGGTCGGCCCAGTTGGCGTCGATCGTGAAGCAGAGACTTTGACGCCATCGCTCTCTTTGGGATCAAACATCTGCCGCGCGGATCGGGCAGGCCCCAAGCCCACTAGCCGCCGAATGCCCTCCGAGCAGTCCTGCGACAAGAAACTCTCCGCGCTCGCCCCGCGATCGACTGGACTTCGCTCGGCAAGAGAGCAATGTCGTGTGACGACGGCGCGGGCGATAGCTTCATGCGCCGCCTCCTTGATGAACCCCGCTGGCATGAACGCTGGAGCGGGGTCGTGGCAGTGACGGGGCGATCTTGCCCCGCTCGATTGCCCAGGAGGCGAACATGTCAAAGCCAGGTAACAATCCCGTCAAGATTCGGTTGAGCGATACGCAACTTATCGCGCTCTCGAACGCCTCACAGCGCCGGGACGGCGCGATCGAACTGCCCGATCGCATCAAGGGCGCCGCGACCGTGAAGCTTGTGACTGCCCTAACCGAGAAGGGGTTAGCCCGCGAGATCCGCGCCAAAGCCGGAATGCCGGTTGCGCGGCGAGATGGCGAGGGGCGCTCGTTCGCGCTCGTGATCACCAAGCTGGGGCGCACGTCAATTAATGTCGGAGAGGAAGCGCGGGCGGATCGCGATCCAGTGCGCCAGCTCGCCGAACCGCCGGCTAACGCGCCGCCCGTCAAGCGACCCCGAGCGGCCAACGCGTCGGCGCCGCGCAAGACCGCTGCCCTCGCCACTTCCACCGCGGCTGCGAATCAGACCAACGCGCCGCGCGATATTCGCCCTGACGAACACGATGTCCGCGGCAAAGCCCTGGCGGCGACGCCGACGACCGGGATGCCGCGCGAGGGCAGCAAGCTGGCGAATATCATTGGTCTATTGGATCGCCCCGACGGCGCCAGCATCGACGACCTCACCCTCGCCACCAACTGGCTTCCGCACACGACGCGAGCGGTGTTAACCGGCTTGCGCAAGCGCGGGCTCAACGTCGAACGGTCTCGCGAAGATGGGGTGACACGCTATCGTATCATCGCTCCTCCGCGCGCCGACACCGTGGGCTCCGGTCGCGCCGAGGCGTTGGCGAGCGCCGATGCGACTGAACGAGAAGCGGAAGCGGCGTGATGGCCGCTTCGCTGCGACGCGCCCGAGTTGAGGGGGCATCCGCGGCAGCGGAACCCTCCAAACAACGAAGCGCTTCGATCGAGGATGAGATCGCGTCGCTGCGCGATCTCACCCTTGATGATCTGCGACGGCGATGGCGCGTGGCCGCAGGCCAATCGGCCCCCGCCCGCCTGCCGCGGTTTTTGCTGCTGCGGATGCTGGCCTATCGTTTACAGGTCCGAGCATTCGGCGATCTCGACAAGAACTCTATCGATCTCCTCGATCGGATCGCGGAGGCGATGAGCTCCGCCGTCCCGCAATCCAAAAGCCGCGGGCGCGCGCGTTCGTCTTCAATTGTTCCGCCCGTGAACCCAAGACGACTCAAAACAGGCGCCATGTTGGTTCGCGAATGGAAGGGCGTCCTTCACCGCGTGATGATCCTCGAACGGGGCTTCGCCTGGAACGGGGCGACTTACGACAGCCTCTCGACCATCGCCCGCGCGATCACCGGAACCGAGTGGAGCGGCCCGCGCTTCTTCGGGCTTCGCGAGCGGAAGATTCAAGAGGACGTCAGTAGCCAAGGCGATGCGGCCGCGGGCAAGCCGCCTGGAGCCTCCGTGAATGCAGCCGCTGGATTCAGGCGCGGGCATCGGGCAGCGCACGACAGCGCTTCCGCCCTATGAGACAGGTCTCCTCCACCCCCGTCCTGCGCTGCGCGATCTATACCCGCGTCTCGACCGACCAGGGGCTCGAACAAG
>JBEKSH010000553.1:0-3289 GCA_049517235.1 Roseiarcus sp.
GAATTCTTGCAGGACCTGAACCGAGAGACCGCAATCCTCCTGGTCCAGGAGCGCGATCGCGCGCTCCCGTTTCCGCGCCTCGTCGTTCGCGCGGCTGATTGAGTATAGGAGGACGTTTGTGTCGAGAAACCACCGCGCGATCATGTCCCGCGCGCGTGCAGTTCGTCCCTCGAGAGCCGGTCGCCAGCCCTGAAGGATTGAATCGCGTCGCGAATCCTCGCCTCTTCTTTCTTCAGCCGCGCTGATTCGCTCTCGCCCGCCGCAACTTCGACGAGAAACTGCTTGACCATCGCCGAGACAGAGGTGTCGCGCTCGGCGGCGCGCATGCGCGCCCGACGATAGGTTTCGTCGTCCAGTGATACTGTGATATTCTTCATAGTTTCGCAGTACAATCGAATTACAGGCAGGTCAAGTCGCTCGTCGCCGCTTGGCGTGTCGCGGCGTCGAGGCGCGTGAAACCGCCCTCCGTGCGCCAGTCGAGTCACGCCGCCTTTCTCTTCGCCCGCATCGGCGGACCACGCTTGGCCGGTCTGCTCGGCGGAGCCGCTTCATCGAACAGTTCGGCGAGCTTTTCCGTCATCGCGCCGCCGAGCTCCTCGGCGTCGACGATCGTCACCGCGCGGCGGTAATAGCGCGTCACGTCATGCCCGATGCCGATGGCGATCAGCTCGACCGGCGAACGCGTTTCGATTTCCTCGATCACATGGCGCAGATGGCGTTCGAGATAATTGCCGGAATTGACCGACAGCGTGGAATCGTCGACCGGCGCGCCGTCCGAAATCATCATCAGAATGCGCCGCTGCTCCGAGCGCCCGACCAGGCGCTGATGCGCCCAATCCAGCGCCTCACCGTCGATATTCTCCTTTAGCAGGCCCTCGCGCATCATCAGGCCGAGGTTTTTTCGCGCGCGACGCCACGGCGCGTCGGCGCTCTTGTAAATGATGTGGCGCAGATCATTGAGCCGCCCAGGCGCCGGCGGCTTGCCCGCTTGCAGCCAGGCCTCGCGCGATTGCCCGCCCTTCCAGGCGCGCGTCGTGAAGCCGAGAATCTCGACCTTGACGCCGCAGCGCTCCAGCGTGCGCGCCAGTATGTCGGCGCACGTCGCCGCCACCGTGATCGGGCGCCCGCGCATCGAGCCGGAATTATCGATCAGCAGCGTGACCACCGTGTCGCGAAAATCCATGTCCTTCTCGCGTTTGAAGGACAGCGGCTGCTGCGAATCGATGATGACGCGCGACAGCCGCGCCGGGTCGAGCATCCCCTCTTCGAGATCGAACTCCCAGGAGCGATTTTGCTGCGCCATCAGCCGGCGCTGCAGACGATTGGCGAGGCGCGCGACGACGCTGGACAGATTCTGCAACTGCTTGTCGAGATATTCGCGCAAGCGTTGCAACTCCTCCGGTTCGCATAGGTCCTCGGCGCTGACTGTCTCATCGAACTTGGTGGTGAAAGCCTTATAGTCGGGGCCGCGACGCTCGGCGCCCGAGGAAGGAGACGGCTTGCTCTCGGCCGCCTCGTCGGCCTCGCCCGCCTCCGCTTCATCGGGAAATTCGCCCGACGGCGCATCGGCCGCTTCCATGGCGCCTTCCTCGATTTCGTCCGCGGAATCCTCGGAAGCCTCCATTTCCATCTTATCCCGCGCTTGCTCCTCCTGGCTTTCGCCGTCGGCCGCGTCGGCGTCGTCGGGCGGCGTGTCGCCGCCCGATTCGTCCTCTTCCTCGTCTGCGTCGGCGAGCGAATCGGCGGCCATATCGAGCGAGGCGAGCAATTTGTGGACGGATCTGGCGAAGGCGCGCTGATCGAGGATCGATGCGTCGAGCCGATCGAGCTGGCCGCCGGCCTTTTCTTCAACGTAAGGACGCCAGAGATCGACGATGCGCCGGGCGGCCGCCGGCGGCTGGAGTCCGGTCAAGCGCTCGCGCACCATCATCGCGACCGCGTCGTCGAGCGGCGCGTCGGCGCGCTCCGTCACCTCGGCGTAAGGTCCGCGATGAAAGCGGTCGTCGAGCATGGCGGTCAGGTTGGAGGCGACGCCCTCCATCCGGCGAGATCCGATCGCCTCGACCCGCGCTTGCTCCACCGCGTCGAACAGCGAGCGCGCCGCCGGGTTCTCCGGCGCAAAGCGGCGATGAATGGCCTCGTCATGGCAGGCGAGCCGCAGCGCCATGGAATCGGCAAGGCCGCGCAGGATCGCCGCATCGAGTGGGCTGGGCTTGCGCGGCGGTTCGGGCAGGCGCGCCTTGGCCCTTTCGGGGCCCGCCATCAGCGAGGGCTTGTCGGCGGCGAAGGTGATTTCAAGTTCGGGATGACGCGACATCGCCCGCGCGCAAGAGGCGATTGCGCGCTTGAAAGGCTCGTTCGGCGGTTCCGCTTTGCCGGCCGGCTTGCGGTTGCTGGGCATTTTGATGTCGAGCGGCGGCATTGGGCTTTCGCTGGCGTGCAAGGCGGCCGCAAAGCCGCCGGTTCCACATTATATAGGCGACCGGGCTAGTCCGCGTCACCCCGGATCGCTTTGATAAAACAATCGAGCCCGGCGCGCAGCGCCTGCGCGAGCGCCGGATTGGCGGCGATCCGGTCGGCGTCGACGTCCTGTCCCGCCGGCGGCAGGACGACAAAGGCTGCGGGGACCAGGCGAGCCGACATGGTCGCCAGTGTTTCGCGTAAGGCCGACTGCGCGTGGCGCGCGCGCGGCGCCGTATTGATCAGTGCGACGGGCTTGGCCGGAATTCAAGGCTGGCGACCAGCCAGTCCAGCGCATTCTTCAAGGCGCCGGGCACGCCATGGGCGTATTCGGGCGCCGCGATGAGCAGGCCCTTGCTGGATCCAACCAACTTCCGCAACGAGAGCACGGCCTGCGGCGGCGTCTCGCCGTCGTTGTCAGGATTGAAATGGGGCAACGCGCCGATATCGCGATAGAGCATGACTGCGACGCCGGCGGGGGCGAGACGGCTCAGCGCCTCCAGCGCCGCGGTGTTGGTCGAGGCTCTCCGCAGACAGCCGGAAATGGCGAGAGGGAGCATCAACTATGCCAAAATCCCCAGGTAGCGGCGGTTCGCGCTACGCCTCGTCGCCCGGCCAAAGGATCGGCCTTTCCATCACCTGCGAAAAGGCGAAAGGAAGGTCCATCGGAAACGTGCGGGTCGGCAGGCCCGTCTCTCTCGCCGCTTCGTCGCGGGCGTCCTCGTAAGCTTCGGCGAGCGCTTCGTCCAGGCGGGCTTTCAGACCGGGATTTTTCCGCAATTGGCGGTCGGCGCGCCGTCTCTGCTCGCGAATCGTGATCGCCCAGGAA
>JBEKSH010000554.1:0-3274 GCA_049517235.1 Roseiarcus sp.
TCGCGCTCGCCGACGTCGCGCTCTATGTCGCCATCCTTGCGCAAATCGGCGAGGTCAAACTTGCCGTCACCACCACCCTCACCATCAATTTCCTCCGCAAGCCGGGCCCGGGCGACCTGATCGGCGAGGCGCGGTTGCTGAAGCTGGGCAAGCGGCTGGCGGTCGGCGAGGTCGCGATGTTTTCGCTCGGCGCGCAAGAAATAGTCGCCCATGCGACGGGGACCTATTCGATTCCGCCGCGCCGCGAGGAAAGTGCGGTATTATGATACCACAGCCCGGGAAGCCCAGCGTTTGTTGGCCTACGGAGCGGTGAAACATTGCATTTCGCCATTGACGTTCGACTCGCCTCGCCTCTATAAGCCCGCTCCGACCGGCTCGCCGCGATGGCGGCCGGCGTTCGCCTCTATGGAATTTTGCTTCATGTTCGGTAAGACCCATTCGACCAAGACGGCCGATGTCGAGAAGAAATGGCTCCTCATCGACGCCAAAGGTCTTGTTGTCGGGCGTCTGGCGACGATCGTCGCCATGCATCTGCGCGGCAAGCACAAACCCTCGTTCACGCCGCATATCGACGACGGCGACAATATCATCATCGTCAACGCCGAGAAGGTCGTCTTGACCGGCGCCAAGCGCGACAAGAAGGTCTATCATCACTACACGGGCTATATCGGCGGCATCAAGGAGCGGTCGGCCAAGTCGATCCTCGAGGGGCGATTTCCCGAGCGCGTCGTCGAAAAGGCGGTCGAGCGCATGTTGCCGCGCGGTCCGCTCGGGCGCCGCCAGTTCGCCAATCTGCGCGTCTACAAGGGTCCCGATCACCCGCACGCCGCCCAGTCGCCCGTCGTTTTCGACATCGCCAAACTTAACGCCAAGAACAGCCGGAGCGTTTGACAGAAATGGCCGAGACTCTCTCATCGCTCGCAGATTTGAAGGGCGCCGGCGCGGCGCCCGCGCCCGAAGCGCCCCAATACGTGCAGAAACTCGACAAGCAGGGCCGCGCCTACGCCACGGGCAAGCGCAAGAACGCGGTCGCCCGCGTCTGGATCAAACCGGGCAAGGGCTCGGTCACCGTCAATGGCCGGCCGCTCGACGTCTATTTCGCGCGCCCGGTGTTGCGCATGATCCTCAATCAGCCGCTGGTCGTCGCCAATCGGCTCGCCCAATATGACCTGATGATCACGGTCGCCGGGGGAGGCCTGTCCGGTCAGGCCGGCGCGGTGCGCCATGGCCTGTCGAAGGCCTTGACCAATTACGAGCCCGAATTGCGCGGAGCTCTGAAGAAGGAAGGCTTCTTGACGCGCGATTCCCGCGTCGTCGAACGCAAGAAATACGGCCACAAGAAGGCGCGCGCGAGCTTCCAATTCTCGAAGCGCTGATCCGGCCGGCTATATCAAGTCAGGCGAAAGGGCGGCTTCGGCCGCCCTTTCCTTTCGCGCGCCAAACTTCGCGCCGTTCGTTTCGCGCCCTTCGCAGCGCTTCCGCCCAGGGGAATCGACAGGAGCCCGTTCTTCGGGCATCTTCGCCCGCCGGGCTCGCGCCCGGGCATGCCGAGCACGCGAGCGCGAGAACCCGGGCGGATCGGCAGGCCTTTCGCGACCGCCGGGTGAATCAACCCAACGAGGGAGACTTGTCCATGCCTCGCCGCTCCGCCCCTCTCTCCTCACGCGCGCTGATCGCCGGTGCTTGCCTTCTGACGCTCGCCGTTGGCGTTGGCTCGCGCCCGCCGATCGCCGCCGCGGCGCCTCAGGATTCCGCCACCGTCACGCTCGACGATTTCACCGTCACATCGCAACACGGCGATGTCATTACGATCAAACATGCGGTCTTCGAAGGCGCCAATCTCAGCAAGCAAGAAATCGTCAAGATGCTGACGCCCGACACTTCGCCGGAGGACGAACTCGCCCTGGTCAGGAAACTCAAGGCCGCCTCGATATCCATTCCCTCGATCGACATCGCCAAGAAGAAGGGTGGCGCCATTCATATTCACGACGTTTCCGCGACCGACGTCGACTCCGGCAAGATCGGCAAGCTCGGCTTTTCCGGCGTCGACGGCGCCGGAACCGGCGACGACGGCCCGGTGAGCGTCAAGTCGGGCGCGCTGCGTTTGGAAAACGCCGATCTGTCCGGGGCGCTCGGCTCGGCGGGCGATCCGGCCGAGGCCTCGCCGATGGCGCATTTGGGGTTCCTCTCGTGGCAGGGCGTCGATGTCGTGGCGCCCGACAAGGAAAGCGCGGCGCAAGGCGGCGCCATCCATTTCGCCCTTGCGTCGGTCGAGAGCCGCAACAACTACGACGGCGAGACCTTCAGGGACAGCGCGACCACGCTCAAAGGATTGATCATAGAGCCGTCCAAGGGCTCGGAATTCGCCAATTCGCTGGGCGCACTGGGCTATACAAGCGTCGAGCTCAGCGCCTCCGCCGTCGTCCGTTATGACGCGGAAGGCAAGAAACTGGCGGTCGAGGATATTACGATCGACTATGCGAAAGCCGGTTCGATCGGCGTCAAGGCCAGTTTCGGCGGCATCGATCCCGCTGTGTTCGGCAAGGACCGCGGCGCGCAGCTGGCGGCCGTCGCGGACGGCGAAATTTCTTCGCTCGAAATCAAATTCGTCAACAGCGGCGTTTTTGAAAAGGCGGTGGCCTATTACGCCCACCAGCAAAACACGACGCCCGAGGCGCTCAGGCAGCAATGGGCGGCGGTGGCGGGGCAAATGCTGCCGGTCATGCTGGGCGGCGATCCCGCCGCGCTGAAAGTGGCCGCCGAGGCGCAGAAGTTCATTGCGGCGCCGACCAGCCTGACGATTGCGCTGCGTCCAAGAGCCGAGGCTCTCAAATTCACCGATTTCATGGCGATGGGGGACCCAACGGCGCTGCTCGCCAAGATCAACATCGAGGCGAGCGCCAACAAATAGCGCGATCGCAACGGCGCTTGCTCGGTCGCCGACAGGCCAAGGATTTGCTTGACCCGACGCCTGGTTTGCGGCATTTGCCCGCCATGATCTGCGCGAGAGCCGCCTCGACCCGACGACGCTGACGTCATTTGCCGCGTGACCTTCAGGTCGCGCCGCGGCGCCATGCGTGGCGTCGCATTCTTTTCTCCCGCGACAGAGACGACAATGACGGCGACTGTTTTTATTGACGGCGAAGCCGGGACAACCGGCTTGCAAATCCGCGAAAAGATTGGCGCTCTTACTGGCGTCGCGCAGCGCAGCCTGCCGCCGGAAGCGCGCAAGGACCCCGACGCCAAAATGCGGCTGCTGGCGGAGGTCGACCTC
>JBEKSH010000555.1:0-3268 GCA_049517235.1 Roseiarcus sp.
CACCAGATCGGCGAGGATGTCGGCGGCCCGCAGCACGGTTTTCATGACCTCGGGCGTCGGCGCCAACTGGCCGGCGCGAACCTGGTCAAGCGTGGTCTCAAAAATATGGGCGAAACGCACGAGATCATCGAGTTTGAATGCGCCGGCGCCGCCCTTGATGGAATGAACCGCGCGGAAAACCGCGTTCACCGTCTCCGCATCGGCATGGCCTTCGTTCATCTCGAGGAGGCCCGCCTCCAGTTCGACGAGCTGTTCTTCGCATTCCTGGAAGAAAGTCTGCTTTATTGTCGCCATCGTATCCAAGCGCGCGGCTCCCTTCGTCCGTTCAGGCCGCGACGCGGCGAATTGCTTCGACCAGCTTGACCGCGTCGAATGGTTTGACGATCCACCCGGTGGCGCCGGCCATGCGGGCGCGGTTCTTCTTCTCGGCGTCGCTCTCGGTGGTCAAAACGAGAATGGGAATGGCGCGAAACCGTCCGTCCTTGCGCACGGCCTCGATGAATCCGAACCCGTCGAGTTTGGGCATGTTGATGTCGGTGACGATGACGTTTGGCGTTTCCTGCCCGCGCAGCACCTCCAGACCGTGCATGCCGTCCACGGCCTGCGTGACGCGAAAGCCGGCGTCGACCAGAGCGAGGTTCAGCATGTCGCGCATGGTGCGCGAATCGTCGACCGTCAGAATGACTTTGCTCATTGCGCTGCTTCTTCGATGGAGAATTCGGCAAGTCCAATTCCGAGAAGCGAAAGCGCATCGCGGAACTCGGGCGAAGGATCGATGACGCTAAAGGCGACTTCGTCGGCCTTCCATGTCGAGACCGCCGACATGATGACCTGCACGCATTGCGCGCCGACGCGCTGGACGCGCGCGGCGTCGACCGCGAGTTTGGCGCCGCGCCTAGCCAGAAACGATTCGGCCAGAGGCCCTGCGCATGTGATGTCGAGAACCTCGGGCAGCTGCAGCTTTTGATCGGCCGATAGCATTGGCGTCATCCTAGAACTCCTCCCAGCCGTCTGATTCCGCACCGACCGGCGCGCTATTCGCGACGGCCTTGGGCGCGGCGCGCGCTGGCCGTTCGGGCGGGCGGGTTTCCGTTCGCGGCGCGTTGGCGGCCGCGCCCTTGGCCGGCTGCCGGAAAGCGTGCGGCGCGGCCTTTTGCAACTCGCGGCGCATCGAGTCGGCGCCGCCCGCCCGGGCGACCTGGAATTGGCCGATCAGTTCCGCTAGCTGCTCGGTCTCCTGCGACAGCGAATGAGTGGCCGCCGTCGATTCCTCGACCATCGCCGCATTCTGCTGCGTCGCCTGATCCATCTGGTTGATCGCAGTGTTGACTTCCTGGAGTCCGGTGGCCTGTTCCTTGGCGCCAGCGGCGATCTCGCCGACGACGTAGTTGATGTCGGCGACCTGCGCCATGATCCGCTCCACCGACTTGCCGGTTTCGGCGACCAGTTTGACCCCGGCATCCGCGCCGCTCCCGCCGTGGCCTTGCGCGCCGCGCGCGCCGACCTCAGCCGCCTTAATTCGCGCGAACATCGCCGCGCAACAGAGAGCGATCGCGTTTTTCAGCGCTTCGCCAAGCGCCGCCAGGGCCGGGACAATCGTCCCGCCGGCCGCCAGGCCTTTGAAAAGAAGGCGCTGTCGCGCGCCTACATGATAGGGGGCGACAGGCGGACATGCCCCAAGAGCGACTGGCGGGCCAGAGGCAACGATAGAATTAAACCTGATTCGAGTCGATTTTTCAGCTACGCTTGACACACACGCCCCCTCGGACTCGTCTCGAATAGTTAAGAACTTGCGTCAAAATCAATGCCGTGATTGAGAAAGAAATGGCCTCTATTCGATAAGACTTTTAACCCTATGTCGTTTGGCGGTCATTTCTGACGAGTTGTTCCTTTTAATTCTGTGCGAATGTGTTGAATTTCTCCACTGTTGTCCTCGCGTCAACGCCTTGATTGCTCGTCGCGCACGGATAGGAAACGCTATGACGAACGCGCGCGTAATGCGGATTGTTGGGGCGGGATGTCAGACTTGAACTGACACGATCTGGCGGCGTCATGCCTTTGAACCGGTCGGCGTAAACCGGGATTCAACAGATCATCAATTCACGTTAGTGGACGCCAGTTAACAACTGATCAATGGGCGGGGCGCTACTCCCGCCCGACCTTTGCGACGAGGCGAAACGCCCCGCTCAGTTCCACGCAAGCCACGCGTGGTTGGATTGTTTGGCTGGGCTGCGACGGGAAACGCTATGCTTTCGGAAGTTCTGACCTCGCTCCACGAAGTCAAATCGCGGCTTCAGGAGCGTCTGTTGCAACAGCCGGAATATCCGGCGCTGCTGATTGTCGACAAAGCCGCGTTTCAACTCGGCGAAGTTCTCACGCTGTTGCGGCCGCAACCGGCCAGGCTTGCCGAAAATCGCGCGGCGGACGCGCCGGTCGCCGCGACCGCGGCCGTGGATGACCCGGCGCAAGCCGCGCACGCTAGGCGGGGCGAGGATCCCAACGCGGATGCGCCGGTCGCGATGGCGGCCGCCGCGGATCAACCGGCGGGCGCCGCCGAGCCGTGCTTCGAGCCGGCCAAGACGGTCGAAACGACCTGCGCGCTCGCCGCCGCGTCGTCCCTTGACGCTTCTGAAGAAGGCCTGAAAGACGCGCCAGCCGACACGGACATAGTCGCCTTGACCGGCCAACCCCTCGCGGGCGGCGCCGGCGCGATCCTCGCGAAGTCGGGACATGCGCCGGCCCCGGCGCCGCGAACCTATCTGCCCTTCTTCATCGGGCCGCGCCTCACCCAAAACAACCGCTATTGATCGAGCGGCCGCGGATTTCGCGAAGGCGGGCGGCGATTGCGTGTGACGCGAAATTGCTATTCGGCCGCCTGCGGCCGCTTTTCGCCCCAGGCCTGCGCGCTGTGTTCGCCCGTCGGCTCCCGATCCGCGCGCCGATTCGGCTTGCGCGCGAGCCAGTTGGAGAGTCGGTCGAGATAGATATAGATGACCGGCGTGGTGAACAGGGTCAGCGCCTGGCTGACGAGCAGACCGCCGACCATCGCATAGCCGAGCGGCTGACGCAGCTCCGAACCGGTGCCATGGCCCAGCATCAGCGGCACGCCGCCGAGCATCGCCGCCATCGTCGTCATCATGATCGGACGGAAGCGCAACAGCGCCGCCTTGCGGATCGACTGCTCGGTCGTCAGATGTTCGTCGCGTTCGGCGGTGATGGCGAAGTCGACCATCATGATGCCGTTCTTCTTGACGATGCCGATCAGCAA
>JBEKSH010000556.1:0-3264 GCA_049517235.1 Roseiarcus sp.
CCAACGACTGGGCCTACCGGATCGTCAAGGCGGTCGGCAATTACGGCGAGTCGTTCGAGCGCAACGTCGGCGAAGCCTCGCCGATCAAGATCAAGCGCGGCCTCAACGCGCTATGGACCAAGGGCGGGCTCCAATATGCGCCGCCGATAAGGTGAGGGGGGTGATGGGAGTCAGGATCGAAGGCTGCCAGCGCGACTCGGTTTGCGACACGATTGTAAAACGATCAGCCAGTTTGGCCGGGCTTGTTCACAGACCGCGGGCAGCGACAAACTGTTTCGGAAAATACAGAATCATGCTATGTTAAGTTTCTTGATAATCGCCAATCCGAAGAGCCGCGGCCACGAAGGAAGCCGCCAAATTCGAAAAAACGACGAATCCAAGTTTTTTGGGCGACAAGCCATTGATTTCCCAAATTTCCACCAAGAAAAAATTTGGAAAAATTTGCAAAGCCAAATTACCGGCCATTGAAAACAAAGGGATTTTTTTGGCCCTGAATCGCCCGAACCTTGCAAAACCGCGTCATCCAAGGATTTTGCAAGGATTTAGTCGGCTGGTCGCGAAGGGGGACCCGCTGCAATTCAATTTTCCAGCAACCCCACCGTCTTGGCCGGGCTCGTCCCGGCCATCCATGCGAACACCATGTTTTGCAAGGAAGACGTGGATGGACGGGAAAGCCCGTCCATGACGAGGAGTCGATGTCTCCGGTCTTTCGTCTGAGACGCACAAGATCGGCGTATCGGGCGGCTGCGACAGCCGCTACTGCCCCCGCCGTGCGCTGGTGGCGAAGCGCACCGCTTCCTCGGCGGCGCGGAACAGCGCCTGCGCCTTGTTGACGCATTCGCGCTGTTCATAGGCGGGATCGGAATCGTAGACGATGCCGGCGCCGGCCTGCACATGCATCAGCCCGTCCTTCACCACAGAGGCGCGCAGCACGATGCAGGTGTCCATGTCGCCCGAGGCGCCGAAATAGCCGATGCAGCCGGCGTAGATGCCGCGCTTGTCCTTCTCCAGTTCGTCGATGATCTCCATCGCGCGCACCTTCGGGGCGCCCGAGACGGTGCCGGCGGGAAAGCCGGCGGCGAGCGCGGCCAGATTGTCGTGCCGGGGATCGAGATCGCCTTCGACATTCGACACGATATGCATGACGTGGCTGTAGCGTTCGACGAAGAAGCTGTCGGTGACCTTGACGGTGCCGATTTTTGCGACGCGGCCGACATCGTTGCGGCCGAGATCCAGCAGCATCAAATGCTCGGCGCGCTCCTTCGGATCGGCGAGCAGTTCGTCGGCGAGAAGCTGATCCTCTTGCGGCGTCTTGCCGCGCCAGCGCGTGCCGGCGATCGGGCGGATCGTCACCTTGCCCTCCCTCGCGCGCACCAGGATTTCGGGGCTGGAGACGACGATCTGGAAGCCGCCGAAATCGAGATAGCACAGATAGGGCGATGGATTGACGCGCCGCAGCGCCCGGTAGAGCGAGAAGGCGGGCAGCTCGAAGCGGCTGGTGAAGCGCTGCGACAGCACGACCTGGAACACGTCGCCCGCGACGATATAATCCTTCGCCTTGACCACCATCGCGCAGAATTCGGCCTCGCTGGTGTTGGACCTCGCCTGGCTCGCCACCAGCATCGGATCGACCGGCGGCGGGACGTGCGCGAGGGGGCCTTCGAGCACGGCGACGACCGTCTCCAGCCGCGCCTGCGCGCTCTCATAGGCGGCCCGCGCGGAGACGCCGCTTTGCGGGCGAACCGGCGTGACGACGCTTATTTCGTCGCGCACGCCGTCGAAGACCACCATGACCGTCGGGCGGATCATCACCGCGTCGGGCACGCCGATCGGATCGGGCTTGGCGGGCGCCAGGCGCTCCATATGGCGCACCATGTCATAGCCGAGATAGCCGAAAATTCCCGCCGCCATCGGCGGCAGGCCGGCGGGAAGCTCGATCCGCGATTCGGCGAGCAGCGCGCGCAGCGCCTCCAGCGGTTTGCCGGGGCAGGGCGCGAACGCGTCGGGGTCGCGCCGGGCGCGGCGATTGATCTGCGACTGCCCGCCCGTCGAACGCCAGACTACGTCCGGGTCGAGGCCGATCATCGAATAGCGCCCGCGCTGGGCGCCCCCTTCGACCGATTCGAGCAGGAACATCGCGCCCGCCCGGCCCGCGGCGAGTTTCAGATAGGCCGACACCGGCGTCTCCAGATCGGCGACGAGCGTCGTGACGCGCACGCCGGCGCGCCCGCTTTCATATCCGGTCGAAAACGCGTCGAAATCCTCGGCGGCGATCATCTCGGTTTCAGCTGCCTTCGGCCGCCTGCAAGGCGTTCTCGTCAACGCTGACGCCGAGTTGGCGCTCCATCGCCGCGACATACTGGGCGATGAGATCGTCGGTCAGCCCGGCCCCCGCCGCGTTCGCCAAGGCCTTCACCTTGGGATCGTCGGGGTCGATCGGCGGCGTCGAATCGACCGTCACCTTGAACACGACGCGCCCCTCCGGCGTCGCGGCCGAACCGGCGCCGGAGGGCGAAGTGTTGAACAGCGCGGCGACGACGCTCTCGTTCAGCCCGCCGCCGCCGCGCCGGCGCACGTCCGTCGCGCTTTTCACTTCGAGCTTGTCGGCTTCGGCGAGGCCGGCCAGGGTCGCGCCGGCGTCGAGCTTCTGCGCCATATCCGCCGCCTTGGCGGACAAGGCCTTGGCGACCTGATCGTCGCGCCATTGCGCGGCGACGCGATCCTTGACCTCGTCGAAGCCGAGTTGGCGCGCCGGCTCGACCTTGGTCACTTCGAACCAGACGAAGCCGCGATCCTTGGTCGCCAGCGGCTGGTCGTCGACGCCGACGTCGGACGCGAATATCGCGCGCAGCAAATCGGCCTTGTCGTCCAGCCCTTCGACGGCGGCGCCGGACTTGTCGAGGCCATTGGCGTCGGTCGCGGGAATGGCGCGCGCGTCGAGGCCGAGCGACTTGGCCGCCTCGCCGAGCGACTTGCCCGACACCCGCGCGTCCTCGATCTTGTCATGCAGCGTCAGCGCATCGCCCGCCGCGCGATCGACGGCTATCTCGCTCTTCAGCGGGCCCGCGACTTCGTCATAGGGTTTGACGCTGGCGGGCGTGATCTGCGCCACCCGCACGATCGCCGGCCCGAACTGCCCCTTGACGACGTCGCTGACGCCGGCGGCCGGCAAGGCGAAAGCGGCGTCCGCCACGGCCTTGTCGAAAACGCCGGATCGCGGCACGTCGCCAAGATCGACGTCCTTGTCGGTCAGATTGCGCGATT
>JBEKSH010000557.1:0-3263 GCA_049517235.1 Roseiarcus sp.
CCCCGGCGGCTCGAGACTTGCGATCCGCGCGCTGACGGACGCCGACGGGTGGTGCTGCTGGCGCGCGACCGGGTGGTGATCGCGCGCAGCGTCGCCGGCGTCTTCATGCATATCGCGATGACGCCAAACGCCTATCGCGGCGTCGTGCTGCGGTTGAGCGCGCTGCGGGACGACGGCTTTCATTATGAGATACGCCTCGCCCATCGCGATCCCGATCTCTGCGTCACGCTGCATGAAGCGAGCGACGACAGCGAGATACAGGCCGAATGGCGGCTATGGGCGAAGTTTCTCGGCCTGCCGACGCTGGTCGAGCGTGAGGAGGGAAGCGCCGAGCCGGAGGGCGCGCATCTGGGCGAGATCGCGATCGCCCGAATACAGGCGCGACGGCGCGGCAAAACGATAACCTCTCGCCGGCCGCGGTTTCTGACGCGGCGCAAGACCGGACGGGCTGATCCGCGCCGTGCGTCGCTCGCCGGCGCTCGCGAAATATTCCCCGGGTCCAAGGAACATCGCTGAAACCTGTCGCCCATTCGCAAATCCGGACAAAGAAGCCTATATCCGCGAAGGAAAGCGGCATGCTTGGCATGAACCGGATCGGGCGGCTATGCGGTTCGAGATTCTTTATGCGCTGATGGTCTTTTGTTTTGTTTCGGCGATTACCCCGGGCCCTAACAACCTGATGCTGCTCGCGTCGGGCGTCAATTTCGGCTTTCAGCGCACGATCCCGCATATGATGGGGGTCGGCCTCGGCTTTGCTCTGATGGTTGGCTTGATCGGCGTCGGACTCGACGCCGTCTTTTCGCGATTTCCGGCGCTTCTGCCGGCGATGCGCTACGCGGGCGCCGCCTATATGCTGTGGCTCGCCGCCAGGCTGGCGCTCGCCGGGCCAATCGGCGAGACGGAATATAGCGGAAATCCGCTGAGCTTTCTCGGCGCTGCCGCCTTCCAATGGATCAACCCCAAGGCCTGGGTCATCGCGGTCAGCGCCCTCACCGCTTACGCCGTGTCCGAAAACTATACGCGCTCGGTCGCCATCGTGGCGTTCGTCTTCGGGCTCGTGACCTTGCCGTGCATCGCGCTCTGGGTGTTGTTCGGAACGGCGATGCGGCGCGTTCTCGGCGACCCGCGCTTCGTGCGGCCTTTCAACATCGCGATGGCGGCGCTGCTGGTCGCCTCGATCATCCCGGTGATCGCCGAACGGTGAGCCTTAACGGAACGGCGGCTCGTCGAAGCTGCGCAGCTTGCGGGAGTGGAGGGCCCCGCGCTGGCTTTGCAGAAGTTCGAGGGCGGCGATGCCGATCTGCAAATGTTCGCCGATCGCCCGCTCGTAAAAGGCGTTCGCCGCGCCTGGCAGCTTGATCTCGCCATGCAACGGCTTGTCGGAAACGCACAGCAGCGTGCCATAGGGCACGCGCATGCGAAATCCCTGGGTGGCGATGGTGCCTGATTCCATATCGACCGCAACGGCGCGCGACAGATTGATGCGCCGGCGCTCCTGCGTCCAGCGCAATTCCCAGTTTCGATCGTCGTTGGTGACCACAGTGCCGGTGCGCAATCGCCGTTTCAGGGCCTCGCCGCGGTCGCCGGTGACGCGCGCGACCGCTTCCTGAAGCGCGACCTGCACTTCGGCCAGCGCCGGGATCGGCATATCCAGCGGCACGGCGTCGTCGAGGATGTGATCTTGACGCAGATAGGCATGCGCGAGAACGTAATCGCCGATGAGCTGGGACTGGCGCAGTCCCGCGCAATGGCCGACCATCAACCAGCAATGGGGACGCAGGACGGCGATATGGTCGGTGATGTTCTTGGCGTTGGCGGGGCCGACCCCGATATTGACAAGACTGACGCCCCGCCCGTCGGCGCGCACCACATGATAGGCGGGCATCTGAAAGCGGTGCCATGCGATTGCGGCGACGCGGGCTTCGGCTTCCGCTTGCGACTGGCTGGCGTCGATCACGACATTGCCAGGCAAAACAAGCTTCTCGATCCCGACGTTGGCCCGCAATTGCTCGAGGCCCCACCGCATGAACTGATCGACGTAGCGGTGGTAATTGGTGAGCAGCACCCAAGGCTGCATGGCGCGCCAGTCCGAGCCGGTGTAGTGGACCATTCGCCGCAACGAATAGTCGACGCGCACAGCATCGAACAGCGCCAGCGGACGCGCCGCTCCGGGCTTGATATCGTAAGCGCCGTCGGCGATTTCGTCCCCGACGACCGCGAGCAGAGGCACGGGAAAGAACCGTGCGAGCTCGGACGCGGAAGCGCCGCCGCGCCCCAGTTCGTCGCCGGTCTCGAAGACGTAAGGATAAGGAATTTCCTGCGCGCCGACGCCGACTTCGAGACTGGCGCCAAATTCCGCGACGAGTGGCTCCAACTGCTCCAGCAAATAGGCGCGAAAGGCGGCGGGCTGGGTCACAGTTGTCGTGTATATTCCCGCCTCGGTGAATTTCGCAAAGGCGCGCTGGTTCGACGGTGGCACGCCTTCCGGTTCGTAAATGACGCGCAGTTGCGGATAGCGGAATTTCGCGCGGATTTCAGGCGGCGGCGCGACGCCGTCCGTCAGAAAAAGCTCCACCGCGTCGCGTAAAGCCGAGGTTGCTTCGCCATAAAGTTCGGCGAGGCGATCGATCGCCTGAGCCGGCGTCGCCATTCCTTCGAAGGCTTGCGCAGTGCGATGGTCCACGGCGACTCTCTTTGCTGATCTATCTTGCGGCGACGCAGGCGATTTCGACGTGATAAGGCGGCGCGGCCAGTTTAGCTTCGACCGTCGCGCGCGCCGGCGTCTGGCCTTGAACCACCCACGCGTCCCATACGGCGTTCATCTCTGCGAAAGTCCTGATGTCGGCGAGCCAAATGGTGGCCGACAGAATCCTGGTCTTGTCGGAGCCCGCCTTGGCGAGCACGCCATCGATGATTTCAAGGATTTCCTTGGTTTGTTCGCCAACGCTTTGTCCGGCGGCCCTATTGGCCACGGCGCCCGCCAGATAGACGGTGTCGCCATGGACGACCGCTTGCGCCATGCGGGGACCGACGCCGATCCTCTCGATGCTCATTCGTTTGACCTCTTGTGAATTGGGAGCCGACCCTGCGAGAAGCGCTAGGCCGGCGAAATTCCCTGCACAGCGCCAAGAAAATCGCGCTTGCCGAGATCGACGCCATTGTGGCGTAGAATGTCGTAAGCCGTCGTAAGGTGGAAATAAAAATTCGGCAAGGCGAAGTGGAAGATATAGTCGGGGCCCTTCATCTTCATCTTGTTCGGACCC
>JBEKSH010000558.1:0-3260 GCA_049517235.1 Roseiarcus sp.
AAGGGCGCTGAAGGCGAGCGTCACCAGCACCCAGTCCTTGAGCGCGACGTAGGCGGGAAGCGAGAAGAGATAGAAGCCGATGTCCTTGCCGTAGAGGGGATCGCTCTGGCCGTATGGCGCCTGATGAATGAACCGAAGGGCCATGTCCCAGTTGCCGGTGTCACCCGCGGCAATCAGCATCCCGATGGCGGCCGCGGCTCCCGCGATGAGCAACCGCCACAAGAGAAGCGAGGACGCGGGCCCGAACAGCGCGGGCAGCGTATCGCGCAAGGTCGGGGCCGTCGCGGATCCCTGGTCGAGAACTGCCGGAAGCCAAGGCCCTCGTTGCCGGGCGAATTGGAAGGCCAGCGTTCCGGACACAAAGAGGGAGACGGCGGATCCTAGGAAAACCGCAAGGAAGAGGATCGCCTTGGCGCCGAAAATGGTCCAGAACACATCGCGATATCCGACGGTCGAAAACCAGAGCCAATCGACCAGGAGGTCACTTCCGAGCTCCAGTGCGATCAGGCAGGCCACGATGACGAGAACCGTGACCTCGACGCCTCTCCATCGCATTTGCCGCCTCCGTCCTATATTCCCCATTTTGAAAACGCTTGCAGCTGTGACGCCGTCTGAATGTCGCATGCACCGTCGATTAGACGCGTGAGTCGGCTTCCTGGCGGGGGTCACGTTTCGCGCGAAACACGACCCCACTGGATTCTAAGTTTTCGTAACAAAATCAGCACGCTGAACGACCATAGCGGCCGGGGCAGGTGGCGCGCGTCTTCACAGTTTATAACAGCTCGGCGCGATTTTGCCCTCGATTCGAGCGGTCTCCGTGCACAACACGTCGTGTGCGGGATAGGCCCTGGCTCTGCATCATCGGTATCCGAGAAAAAGGAGCCGCCGCAGAATGTCAGCTCAAAGGGCCATGGTCGGTGGAACTGCCGGCTGAATATGCGCGAACGAAGGAGTGGGACGAATTCGTCATGTCGCTGCGGTCGGCTCTGGCTTTCTGACTGTTGCGTTCTGGCGTGCCTCTTGCATCGGCGAATCCATCCCACAGCTCGTTACACTGCGGAGGGTTTCGCGATGGGTATTGTCGATCTTCAGTCCCTCGATATCTTGCATCTGATGATCCTGCGACAATTGTTGACCGATCGCAGCGTCACCCGGGTTGCGGAACGGCTGAATGTGCCCCAACCGTCGGTGACACGACCAATCAAACGTTGAGGGTGCCGCCGGTCGCTATCCAGACGCCCACGGGATATTCCACCTCCAAGCTGTCGAACAGGCTTTGTCAGAGTAACGGCAGGTCGTCTGCGCACGGCGCAACGCGCCCACCTTCAGGCGATATTTAAGCTGCGAGGGCGCGCCACTCGGCCAACGCGGCAGAGCGCCTTTGTTTGTAGACTTGGCGGGTAACGAGATGGCGCTCCTGATTGAAATGGTTGTGGACCTGGGCGTGAACTGAGCTGAATTTTTGCAGCGTCTTCATGCTTCGAAACCGCTGCATGGCCCGTTCTCGTCGTCGAAACGGCTGATGTGAATTCTCGGCGCGATTGTTGAGCCGACGGCCGACCTCCTGGCGATCGGCGTTGCCGACCTCTCTCATCGCCGCAGAATAAGCGCGAAGGCCGTCGGTGACGATCTCCCGCGGTCGGCCGTATTTCTTCATGATCCGCTTGAGAAGCTTCAGCGCCGCAGCCCTGTCCCGCTTTGCAGTGGCCACCGCTTCCAAGACCTCGCCTTCATGGTCGACGGCGCGCCAGAGATAGCAGAGCTTGCCGTTGACCTTCACGAACGCCTCATCCAAATGCCACCGCCATTGAGGATAGCCGCGCATGTGCGCGACCCGCTTCTTGCGGATCTCGGCGGCGAACATCGGGCCAAACCGGTTCCACCAAAACCGGACGGTCTCATGGCTGATGTCGATCCCCCGCTCGGCCAGGAGATCCTCGACGTTGCGCAGCGACAGCGGGTATCTCACGTACATCATCACGACCAGACGGATGACCTCGGGCGAGCTGTTGAAATATCGGAACGGGTTGCTCATGCCCCAAGCTTACCACGGCCATAGGCGCTGCGAGCATTTGGTCTGACAAAGCCGCTCCAACGGTTGCCGGCATCGATGATTGGGCTTTTCGTCGAAACCATCGCTACGGGACGATTGTCTGCGATCTGGAGCGGCGACAGATCGTGACGCTGCTTCCTGATCGCGAGATCGCGACGGTGCAGGCTTGGCTGGCCGCTCGTCCCGGCATCAAAGTCATCTCCCGTGATCGCGGCGGCGGCTACGGCGAGGCGGCCGCTAAAGCGCTGCCCGCTGCGATGCAGGTCGCCGATCGATGGCATTTGATGGAGAACGCCAGCGCCGCCTTCCTTGACGCCGTGCGCAAATCGATGCGCGCGATCCGCGGCGCGATCGGCGCGACGACGATCAGCCCAGCGCTGCTCACGAGCGCAGAAAAGCTGCGATACGAAAGCTATCTGCGACGCGAGGGGACAAACGCCGCGATCAGCGCCCTCGCCAGGGAGGGCGTGTCGATCAAGCAGATCGTCCGCCGCATAGGCCATAGCCGCAAGCTCGTTCGCCAGGTTTTGCGAGGCGAGAGAACGGACGTCTTCCCAACCCGTCAAAACACGATCGACGCCTATTTGCCTTTTCTTGACGCACAATGGACCAATGACTGCCGAAAGGGCGCCGAACTTTGGCGACGTCTTAAAGAGCAAGGCTTCCGTGGGTCCCTGCGTGTGGTCAGCGAATGGGCGCCGCGCCGCCGTCGTGCGCAGAAGGTAAGCAATCAACAGCTACAAAAGGTTCCCTCAGCGAGAACAATTGCGCGGCTCATGACCGTGAAGCGCGATCATATGAGCAAGGCCGATGCCGTCACCGTCGCCGCCATCCAGGCGGGCGTGCCATCGCTCGTAGAGGCTCATGGGCTCATCGAGCGATTCCATGCCATGATCAGAAAGAAAGAAGGTGATCGACTCGATCCGTGGATCGCTGAAGCAAGGGACAGTCAAGTCTCATCTTTCGCAACAGGCATCGCCAAGGACAAATCCGCCGTGCGGGCGGCTATCACGGAGCCGTGGTCCAATGGTCAGGTCGAAGCTCAGATCACCAAACTCAAGCTCGTCAAACGCCAGATGTACGGGCGCGCGAACCTCGACCTTCTTCAAGCCAGCCTGCTTGGCGCTGCATGAAACCCGCAAATCATCATCGAGATTGCGGCAGAGCCCCGGTTCGGTGCTGAAACACACAGGAAATCACAACAGCG
>JBEKSH010000559.1:0-3256 GCA_049517235.1 Roseiarcus sp.
CGGCTGCCGGTGTTGAGCGCGTCGGCCGAGGGGCGGATCGCGCGCGCCACGCTGGAGCCGCAGCCCGACGACGCGGTGCCGCGCTTCGCCTATGAGGATCATCTGGCGGCGCTGACCGGCGAATCGCGGCGCTGGCCGCAGTCGACGCGGCGCATTTCGCAATTGCGGCTGACCATCGAATTCGAGCGCGCGAAAGGCTGGGGCGACAGAGCCTCGACCTTGACGCTGGACATCGTCGACTACCCCGGCGAATGGCTGCTCGACCTGCCGCTGCTCGCCAAGAGCTATGCGCAATGGTCGCGCGAAACGCTGGCGGCGAGCGCCTCGCCGGCGCGGACGCCGCTGGCCGAGGATTGGCGCCGTCATCTGGCCGGCCTCGATCCGGCGGCGCCAGCGCAGGAAGAGGCGGCGCGACGCAGCGCCGAGCTGTTCACCGCCTATCTGAGAAAATCGCGCGAGGACGTCTACGCGCTGTCCACGCTGCCCCCGGGGCGCTTCCTGATGCCTGGCGATCTTGAGGGATCGCCGGCGCTGACCTTCGCGCCGCTGCCGGTTCAGGAAGGCGCGCAATTCGGCGAGGCGTCGCTCGCGGCGATGATGGAGCGGCGCTACGAGGCGTACAAGACCTACGTCGTGCGTCCGTTCTTTCGCGATCATTTCTCGCGGCTCGACCGGCAGATCGTCCTTGTCGATGCGCTTGCCGCGCTGAACTCGGGACCGGCGGCGCTGCGCGATCTCGAGCACGCGCTGGGCGAGGTCCTGCAGGCCTTTCGCGCCGGCCGCTCGTCGCTGCTGTCGACCCTGTTCCGTCCGCGCATCGATCGAATCCTGTTCGCGGCGACCAAAGCCGATCATCTGCACCACACCAGCCACGATCGCCTGGAGGATATTTTGCGCTTGCTGACGGCGCGGGCGATCCAGCGCGCGCAGGAGGTCGGCGCGTCGATCGACGTGATCGCGCTCGCCGCGATAAGAGCGACGCGCGAAGCGCAGATTCGCCACGGCGGCCGCACGATGGAGGCGATCATCGGCGTGCCGGAGGTCGGCGAAACGCTGGACGGCCAGACATTCGACGGCGAGGCGGAAGCGGCGGTGTTCCCCGGCCGATTGCCCGCCGATCCCAAAGCGGTCCTTACCGGCGATTCGATCGCCCGGCCGGAATCGGAAAGCCATTGGCGCTTCCTGCGCTTTCGCCCGCCGCTGCTGGCGCCCGGCGCCTGCCCGCCGCATATTCGGCTCGACCGCGCGCTGCAATTTCTGATCGGGGACAAACTGGCATGAACGATCCGCGCCCTCGCCCACGCGCCTTCCGGCTCGACGACGCGCAGGTCGTCATCGAGCCGCAGGCCGAACCAATCCCGGTCCAGACGCGCGCCGCCAGGCTCGACGCGGAGGAGCAGGAAATCGAAATTGCGCAGCAAAGCGGCGTGCTGGCGCGCTGGCGCCCCAGCCTCGGCGCCTTGTTCTGGTCCGGCCTTGGCGGACTCGTCTCATTGGGTCTGGGGCTTTGGTTCGCGCAACTCGTCGAGGACCTGTTCGCCAGGGCGCAGGCGCTCGGCTGGATCGGCGTCGGTTTGGGCGCGCTCACGGGAGCGGCGCTCGTCGCGATCGTCGCGCGCGAGGCCGCGGCGATCCTGCGCCAGAGCCGCATCGCCCGTCTTCACGCCGGCCTCGCGCTGGCCAGGGCGAACGACGACGGCGAGGCGGCGCGCCCGCTGGTCGCCCGCCTCATCGCGCTCTATGAGCGCCGGCCGGAGACGGCGGCCGGGCGGGCCGAGACGGCGGAGGCGGCGCGCGCGATCATCGACGGGCGCGATCTCATCGACATCGCCGAGCGCGCGCTGCTGCGCCCGCTCGACGCGCGCGCGCAAGGGGAGATCGCGGCGGCGGCCAAACGCGTCTCGATGGTCACAGCGATCAGCCCGCGCGCCGTGCTCGACGTGTTCTTCGTCGTCGCGCAGATCATCTACCTGATCCGACGCATCGCCGAAATCTACGGCGGCAGGCCGGGGCTGCTCGGCTTCTTCAAGCTCGCCCGGTCGGTCGGCGCGCATGTCGCGATCACCGGCGGCGTCGCGGTCGGCGACAGCCTCGTGCAGCAGATGCTCGGCCACGGCGTCGCCTCGAAGATTTCGGCGCGGCTCGGCGAGGGCGTGCTCAACGGCCTGTTGACGGCGCGCGTCGGCCTTTCGGCCCTAGCGGTCTGCCGTCCCGCCCCGTTCGGCCTGCAAAAGGCCCCCGGCGTGTCGGACGTCACGCCATTTCTGTTTGGCGGCGGCAATGAGCGCTGAAAGTCCGGCCAACTTCGCGTTGCGCGCCATATGCACAATCGCCAGCGCGAGAGCCGCCGCGGCGACGTAGACGCTCGGACGAAAATCGTTGTCGAAGTCGATATTGGCGCCGAGCACCCGCCAGAAATCAATATGCCGCACCACCGCGTACCAGGTCGCTTCAACAAGCGCGGTCGCCAGCGGCGCCGCGGCGGCCGCTCCGGTCACAACCGCCCAGGCGGGCCAGCCGCGCTTCTGCAGAGCCCGGTGAATCATCAAAATGAAATAGAGGCCCATCATCAGCACCGGCTCGCTGACGTTCTCCTTGGACTGCAGATAGAAGTGGAAAATCGCCAGGGCGGCGATGAAATAGACGAGCTTGTGCAACTGGTTCCAGCGCTTGGCGCCAAGGCGCTTGATCATCGCGTCGGTCGAGGTCGCGGCGAGCGCCGCAAGGCCCAGCAACGCGACGAAGCCGATGGTCAGATAAAAGCGTAGCGCGATTTCGGCCGCCACATGCGCCAGCGCATACTTCTGGTCGAGGATGTAGAGGTTCAGGTGAATGAAGGCGTAGGCGAAACCGGCGAGGCCGAGCATGCGGCGAAGGCTGATCAGCTTGGGCCATTGGGCGATCCGCCGCAGCGGGGTCACCAGCAAGGAGAGCAGGATCAGGCGCACCGCCCATTGGCCCATCGCGTGGATCGCCTCGGTCACCGGCTTGGGCTCCAGCATGCCGGTCGCCCATTCGTAGCCGATCCACAGGCCGGGCGCGAACAGCGCGAGAAACACCACGAGCTTGACCGCCGACAGCTTGCCGTTGCGCTCCTTCCATGGCGCTTTGAGAACGATCATCGGCCTATCCCTTTGCGGCGCCACTGGCGCGCGTTGCGCCGATAGTTCGGGGCGACAGGTCGTTTTGTTACATCGCTCAGGGCGCCGCTACCGATCCAATCCCGACATCATCAGATATTTGATCTCGACGAATT
>JBEKSH010000560.1:0-3255 GCA_049517235.1 Roseiarcus sp.
GATTGGCGGAGACCGAGGCCGACGGCATCGTCCTTGCCGCCGACGGCGCGCGGCGCGCGACGATCGATCTTGGCGGGATCGAGCAACTCGACACGGCCGGCGCGTGGCTGATCGATCGCTCAAGGGCGCAACTGGCGACCGCGGGGATGGAAGTCGGCTATGCGCGGGCGCATCCCGAGCACAAGATCCTTCTTCACGAAGCTCATTATCGCGTCTTCGAAGCGCCCCCGCGCCCCCATGTCGCGCCGCTCATCCTCGTGCTCAGCGATATCGGCGAGAGCGTCTACATTTCGGGGCGGGACTTGATCGACGGCGTCGGCTTCCTCGGCCGGGTCGTCACCACGACCGTTTGGCTCGCCGTCCATCCGGCGCGCTGGCGGGTCACTTCGACCGTCGCGCATTTTGAGTCGTTCGGGTTTCGCAGCGTTCCGATCATCGTCCTAATCAATTTTCTGGTCGGGGCCATCGTCGCGCAGCAGGGCATTTTTCAATTGCAGCGCTTCGGCGCTTCGCCCTTCGCGGTCGACCTGATCGGCATTCTCGTGTTGCGCGAAATGGGCGTTCTCATCACCTCGATCATGATCGCCGGACGATCGGGATCGGCGATCACCGCCGAGATCGGCTCGATGAAGATGGGCGAGGAAATCGATGCGCTCGAGGTGATGGCGCTCGACCCGATCGAGGTGCTGATCGTGCCGCGCGTCGTCGCGCTGGTCCTCGCCTTGCCGATTCTGACTTTTCTGGCCGATCTGGCGGCGCTGTTCGGCGGCCTTTGCGTCTCGTGGGTCTATGGCGGCATCGCCCCGGAGGTCTATCTCGAGCGATTGCAGCAAGCGGTCGACTTCAGCGTCTTCATGATCGGCATCACCAAGGCGCCGTTCATGGCGCTGGTGATCGCGATTATCGCCTCGGTCGAGGGCTTCGCGGTGCAAGGTTCGGCCGAATCGCTGGGAACCAACGTGACCAATTCCGTGGTCAAATCGATCTTCATGGTCATCGTCCTCGACGGCGTATTCGCCATGTTCTTCGCCGCCGTTCGCAGTTGAGGGACGTTCCGCTTGATCGTCAAGAAACACGCATGAACGGCCAGCCGCAGACCGATGGGCCAGCTTCTGGGACGCCCGACCGCGAACCGATTCTTCGCGCGCGCGGGCTGAAAGTCGGCTTTGGCGACAAGCTGGTGCTCAACGGGCTCGATCTTGATCTTTACCGCGGCGAAGTGCTTGGCTTCGTTGGAGCTTCGGGCTCCGGCAAGACGGTTCTGAGCCGCACCATCCTCGGCCTCATTCCCAAGCGCGCAGGGACGATCGAGGTCTATGGCCGCGACCTTGACGCGCTAAGCGAGGCCGAGCGCGACAATATCGAACAAAGGTGGGGCGTGCTGTTCCAGCAAGGGGCGCTGTTCTCCAACCTGACCGTCAAGCAGAACGTGCAGGCGCCGATGCGCGAACATCTGGGGATATCGCGGCGCCTGCGCGATGAACTGGCGATGTTGAAAATAGCGCTCGTCGGCTTGCCCGCCGACGCGGCGAACAAATATCCCGCGGAACTGTCAGGCGGCATGGTCAAGCGCGCGGCGCTCGCCCGAGCCCTGGCGCTCGATCCGGATATTGTTTTCCTCGACGAGCCGACTTCCGGCCTCGATCCGATCGGCGCCGGAGATTTCGACGAGCTGATCGCGACGCTGCAAAAGACGCTGGGCCTCACCGTGTTCATGGTGACGCATGATCTCGACAGTCTTTATGCGATCTGCGACCGTGTCGCGGCGCTTGGCCAGGGCCGCGTGATCGCGGTTGGCCCGATCGCCGACCTGCTTCACTCGGATGATCCTTGGCTAAAGGCGTATTTTCATGGGAAGAGAGGCGAGGGGCGCAACTTGAGCCGACTCGGCCCCGACGCGCCGGCGGCGCCCCAATGAACGACCGCCTGATTTCTCGCGATTGGAGCGACTTGATTGGAAAAGCGATTTCGTCAGACCCTTTGATTGTCAGAGATTGAACGCGGCATGGAGACGAGGGCGAATTACGTTCTGATCGGCGCGTTCACCCTGGCGGTGATCGCTGGCGCGTTCCTGTTCGTGCTTTGGCTCACCGGCGCCTCCAAGACGCCGGAGCACAAGACCTACAGGATCGTTTTCACCGGATCGGTCTCCGGCCTCACGCGCGGAAGCTCGGTGCTGTTCAACGGTTTGAACGTCGGCTCGGTGCGATCGATCGATTTTATGGAGAAGGACCCGAGCCGCGTCGCCGCGCTTGTCGACGTCGCCGGGCGCACGCCGATCAAGACGGACACCAAGGCGCGTCTCGAGTTGCAGGGCCTGACCGGCGTCGCGGCGATCGCGCTGACCGGCGGCGCGGAGACGACCCCGTCGCTGGAGCCCGGCAAGGACGGCGCGCCGCCGACAATTTACGCCGAACCCTCGCAGCTGCAGAACCTGCTGGAGAGCGTCCAGCGCCTGTCGGTCAGGGCCGACGAGCTGATCGGCAAGGCGAACAAGCTGCTGGACGAGAACAGCGCGTCGATCACCGACACGCTGGCCAATGCCGACACTTTCTCGAAGGCGCTCGCCGACAATTCCTCGGGCGTGAATGCCGCGCTGAAGGGCGTCGCCGATCTCGGCCGCACGCTTGCGCCGCTGACCAACAAATTGCAAAGCCTGTCCGACGACGTCGACAATCTGGTCAAGGCGGTCGACGTCGACAAGGTGCGCAGCGTCGTCAGCAATGTCGACGCCTTCGCGGCGACGCTGGCGCGCAATCAAGGCTCTGTCGACAGTCTGTTGTCGGATACGGCGGCCCTCGCCAAGCGGCTCAACCAGACGGCCGGCCAGCTGGATGGAGCGCTCGCCGATTTTCGCGGCCTGGCCAAGGCGATCGACACCAAGAAGATCGCCGACGTGGTCGACAGCGTCGACCATATCGTCTCGGCGGTGGAGGCCGAAAAGGTTCGCAGCGTGGTCAAGAATGTCGAGGCCTTTTCGGCGACGCTGGCGAACAATCAGGCCCATGTCGACAGCCTGCTCGCCGACGCCGCCACTGTGGCCAAGAAACTCACCGGAACGGCCGACCAGCTCGACGGGGCGCTCGGCGATTTCCGCAATCTGGCCAAGGCGATCGACGACAAGAAGATCGCCGGCGTCGTCGACGACGTCTCCAAGTTCGCCCAATCGCTTGGCGACAATCGCGGCAACGTCGACCGCATGCTGAAGGACGCCTCGGAGCTCGCCGCCAAGCTCAATAATTCCGCCGACCGGCT
>JBEKSH010000561.1:0-3249 GCA_049517235.1 Roseiarcus sp.
AGATTTTCGTCGCCGCTTGAGAGGAATTGACCAATCGCGCACGGCATGCTGCAATTGGCCGTCGACGAGTGGAGGAAGCTCCGGGACCGGGCCCCAACAAGTGGGGGACGCAATGGGATTTATCGAAGTCATCTTGACGGTCTGCGCTATCGCGAATCCGGCTAATTGCGAGGACAAGCGTCTTCAGTTCGCGTGGGATGGTTCGCCCAGACAATGCGCGATGATGCAGATGCCTATCGCCGCGTGGATCGGCGACCATCCCGAGTGGACCGTCAGGAGATGGAGCTGCGACTTGCCTGATAAGCGGAAGCAGGACACTTGATGCGGGCCGAGGCGTGCGCCAGGCGCGACGCCTTCTTCGCCGCGATCGGCAAAACGCCGCTCATCATGGGCATTCTCAATCTGACGCCCGATTCATTTTCCGATGGCGGGCGTTTCCAATCGCCCGACCTGGCGTTGGCTCATGCCCGGCGGATGGTCGAAGAGGGTTGCGCGATCGTCGACATCGGGGCCGAGTCGACGAGGCCCGAGGCTACGCCGGTGACGGAGCGCCAAGAAATCGCCCGCCTTGCGCCGGCCCTTGAGGAGATATTCAAGGGCCTCGACGTCGCCGTTTCAATCGACACCACGAAAGCGACAGTGGCCGTGATGGCGTGTCGTCTCGGCGCCATTATAGTCAACGACATCTGGGGTTTGCAGAAAGACCCCGCGATGGCCGATGCGGCGGCTGAGGCGGAAGCGGGCGTCGTCATCACCCACAATCGCGCCGAAAAGGACGAGAGCATCGATATCATCGCGGATATGCGCCGCTTCTTCGATCGCTCGCTAGAGATCGCGGCCAAGGCCGGCGTCTCGCGGACGCGCATCATTCTCGATCCCGGCATCGGTTTCGCTAAGACGGCGCGACAGAATCTCCAGGCTGTCGCAGGCATCGCCAAATTTGGCGACTACGGCCTGCCGGTGCTGATTGGCGCGTCGCGCAAGCGCTTTCTCGGCTCGCTCACCGGAAACGGCGTGGAGGGAAGCCTTGTCGGCTCGATTGCCGTCAATCTGGCGGCCGCCGCAGCAGGCGCCGCCATATTCCGCGTGCATGACGTCGCCGAAAATGCGGCGGCGCTGAATCTTTACGCCAGACTTCGCGCGGCGGCATGAAACCTATGGCTTTGTCCGGGCGCGGCTTTCGGCTTGGCTGTGCGCAGGACAATCCTTTGTGAAAGCGACTCATTCCGGTAGAGTGTCGTCCCCTTTGACCGGTCGCCTGTTCTGAGGCAAAGGTCCGACCCCAGAAATCGGTCGCCATGGTCCGGATTCTACTCGTCATCTGTCTCGTCGCCGTCGCCGGGCTCGCGCTCGCGAACGAACCGCTGCGCGTAGGCTTGCAAACGACCGGCACAGTCGCCTGGCTGATGGATGTCATCCGGCGCCATGGCCTTGACCGCGCCGCCGGTTTCGAGTTGACCAGCGTCGACCTGGCCTCCCCGGACGCCGCCAAACTCGCGCTCAATGGCGGCGCGGTCGACATCGCCGTCACGGATTGGCTATGGGTGGCGCGCGAACGCGCGCTCGGCGCCAGGTTGCAATTCTATCCTTATTCCACCGCCGTCGGCGCGATTATGACAAAGAACGAATCGCCGCTGCGCGCCATCGCCGATCTCAAGGATCATGTTCTGGCGGTCGCGGGCGGCCCGCTCGACAAGAGCTGGCTCATTGTTCAGGCTATGGCCATCCGCGAAGGCGTCGATCTCAAGCATGAGGCGCGGCTCCAGTTTGGCGCGCCGCCGTTGATCTTCGAGAAGACGCTCCAGGGCGAACCGGACGCTGGCCTCAATTTTTGGAATTTCTGCGCGCGACTGGAGACGCAGGGATTTCGCCGGCTCCTCGACGTGCGCGAAGCCGAGCTCAAGCTCGACCTGAAGGAGCCGATCGCCCTCACGGGCTTTGCGTTTTCCGAAGACTTCGTGAAAGCTCACAAGACGACCCTCGAACGATTCATCGCCGCCACGCGCAAGGCGAATGAGATTCTGTTGCAGTCCGACGCCGAATGGGAGGCGCTGCGCCCCTTGATGAAGGCCGAGGACGAGGCGACTTTTTCCGCCTATCGCGAACGCATGCGCGAGGGCGTGCCGCGCCGGCCCATCGAGGCGGAAGAGGCGGATGCGCGGGTGCTTTTCGCGACCTTGGCGACCATCGGCGGCCCCGCCCTTGTCGGCCCGGCGAGCGCTCTCGACCCGGGCCTCTATTATCACCCCGCGCGAGAGGGAGAGTGAGCGTTGGCGAGACTGGCGTCGATAGGCGCGCTGATCGCGCTCTGGGCGCTGGCGGCCGCCTTGTCGCATTCGCGCGTCTTGCCAGGTCCGTTGAGCGTCGGCGCGGTCATAGCCGCCGACATGCGCTCCGGAGAATTGCCGTTTCATCTCGCCTGCACCTTGGCCCGGGTCGCCAGCGCGTTTTCGATCGCGCTCATCCTGGGCGTGGCGGCCGGCTATGCGATGGGACGCTCGAGCGCTGCGAACCGTTATGCGGATTCATGGCTTGTGGCGTTGCTCAACCTGCCCGCCTTGGTCGTCATCATGTTCGCCTACATATGGATCGGTCTGAACGAGGCCGCGGCGATCCTCGCCGTGGCGCTCTGCAAACTGCCGAATGTCATTGTGGTGATCCGCGAGGGCGCGCGTTCGCTTGATCGCGACCTCGACGAAATGGCGCGCGCCTTTCGCTTTACCCGCGCGGCGAGGCTGCGCCATGTCGTTGCGCCGCAACTGGCTCCCTATGTCGCCGGCGCATCGCGCTCCGGCTTGTCGATCGTCTGGAAGATCGTGCTGATCGTCGAACTGATCGGGCGCCCGAACGGCGTGGGATTTGTCCTGGGCTCCGCCTTCTCGTTGTTCGACATGACCCGGATTTTGGGTTACGCGATCACTTTCATCGCGCTCATGCTCGCAGTCGAAACCCTGCTGGTGCAGCCAATTGAACGACGCTCAAACCGCTGGCGAGGTCGACCTGCTTGATCTTCGCGTCGACGCGAAGGCCTATGTTTCCGCCGATGGCGCGCGCACCGAGGTCGTGCGGGGCTTTGCGCTGAAGCTGAAAGCGGGCGAGTTCGGCGCTCTGATCGGTCCATCGGGCTGCGGGAAGACGACGATCTTGCGAATCGCCGCCGGGCTCGACACGGATTTCGTCGGCGAACGACGCGCGCCCGGCGTCGGACGTCTTGGAATAGTCTTCCAGGAGCCTCGCCTTCTGCCCTGG